>NZ_PVWO01000397.1 GCF_003003845.1 Chamaesiphon polymorphus CCALA 037
TCCCCCAACGGGGGGTCTGGGGGGAGACCCCCCAGATCCGGGTTCTACAGCACCGATAACTTAAAACTAAGCACCGTTCTGAAATCTGTGGGTAATGGATAGCCCCTTTAGAAGGGGAGGGCTGGAGTGGGGTAAAGATCTCCGCAGCAACTCAAATAACTCGCGTATGCGCCATGCGGCGGCTAACTCAGTCTAGCCGTACATTCGAGAATCAGACGTTGATTTTCGATCGCGTGGGGTTGAATCTCTAGCGCACCCCGAAACGCCCTAATGGCGGCAGAATAATTGCCCAAAGCAGCATGACACATGCCCAAGCCGTGGAGAGCACCAAAATGGACGGGATTGAGTTCGAGTACCCGCTCGCAATCGGCGATAGCGCGATCGTAGTTTTGAGTCATAAACCTAAGTACGGCGCGCCTATTCCAGGCTTCGGCAAAATCTGGCAGCGCATCGACCAAATCGTCTAAAATTGAAGTAGCAGCAGCGACATTACCTTCAGCTAGCAACCTTTCGCTTTCCTCGATCTGTTCGAGTGGAATTTTTCCTTTTTGCCAGAACCAGATACTCCAAAGTTGACGCGTAGCGCGTTCTCGAATATTTGGCTCGCTATTTTTTAAATCCAATAGTAATTTATCAACTAAATTTTGATTCATAGCGTCGCTAGGGCAAATTATTCAACTCTTAGCATGGATATTAACAAAGTCACATATATCTAAAAACGCTGTTACTATTGCCAATTAAGACAACATAGTACCAGTTGTTGTCCTACCATATCCTTTTAGTATAATAGAGATAAGCACCGCGATCCAATATCTCGCACCGACCAAGAAACTTACTATAATTCAGTATCTACATGGCTACTTACCCAGGTATTTCGAGCGAAGCTTTCAAACATCCACTCGATCTGCAAGCCGAGCAAGCTCTGCGGAGCGTTCCCGGTTTTAATTTAGTGGCGAGTAAATTTGTCGAGTTTCTGTACGAGCGGCCTCAACTAGTATACCTAATGGGTAATAGTATTCAAGTCGGCCCTCGGCAATATGCGACGATTTATGGCATGTTTCGGGAGTGCGTTCGCGATTTAGATATTTATCCAGAGCCAGCTTTATTTATCAGTCAAAATCCCCAAGTCAACAGCTATGCAATGGGACAAGAAAATCCCTATATTGTCATCAATACTGGTTTGTTAGACTTACTAGACGAAGATGAAATCAAGACTGTCATCGCCCACGAACTAGGACATATCAAATGCGGACATACCATCTTGATTCAAATGGCCATGTGGGTGATGAATGCAGCTTCCATCATCGGCGAGATGACATTTGGACTGGGAAATATCGTCAGTAATGGGCTAATTGTTGCTTTTTATGAGTGGCGACGCAAAGCTGAATTATCATCCGATCGAGCCGCATTACTAGTGATGGAAAATCCGCGCACGGTGATGACTACGATGATGAAAATCTCGGGTGGTAGTAGCAAATTTATCGATGAATGTAGCCTCGAAGAATTTATCAAACAATCGGAAAATTATCGTAACTTAGATGAAGATGGACTCAATCAAGTCTACAAAGCCCTAATGTATGTAGGCGTGAATGGAATGCTCAGTCATCCCTTCCCCGTCGAACGCATTCACTATCTGCAAGAATGGACGAATTCGATCGAGTATCAAGATATTCGGCGCGGAAATTATCAACGAGTGAGTGTCGAAACTGTGGGCACCGAACCTACCACAACTGAAGCAGAACGCTTACAAAAAGAGATAGATCGACTACAACAAGAAATCAACAGACAGAGAGATCGAGATCGTTAGTTGGGGTAAAATATAGATATATTTGTGTATTGCAGTTACCGTCAATTTCCAAGCTGACAAACTGTGGTGGATAAAGAAATCTATCATGTCAGAAATTAATGATCTCTCAGACTGAATATCTCAAGGTACTGCGTCCGCTCCTACCCGAAATAGCTTTCAAACAGAATTTAAATAAACTATTTATTCTCGCCATCAATCTCCTAATGTTAGGGCTTGGTTGGGCGATCGCCAGAGAGTTAGATCGGTGGTCGATCGGTTACTTGTGGTTGTATTTACCCTTAAGTATTATTATGGGTAACAGCATTATAATTTGCCTGTTCGTCGCCCATGACTCGATGCATGGTAGCACCATCAAACAGCCAATTTTAAGATATCTAGTAAGTTTCTTAGCGTTGGCTCTGTTGTGGATGCCCCCAACCCTGTGGAAATCCGTCCACAATCACAAACATCATACCGAAACTAATGCCATCGGCGATCCCGATCGGATGTATTTAGTCGGGCAAAATAATACGTGGGGAAAATGGATTCAAAATCTATTCGTACCATCTTCCAGTGTCAATTGGGCATTCTTAATTTTAGGAATGGCAACATCGTGGGTAGTGCATACTTTTCGCCACATTAGTTCGATTTTGCTATTCAATCGCGATGATGTCGATTACGTACCAGCTCCAGTCGTAGTTAGCCCACAAAAACGCCGCGCGATCGCGATCGAATTAGTAGCGATTGCTTTGGTGCATTTAAGCATTTTAGCCATTCTCAAATTTAATATTATTGCAATTTTATTAGCATACATATTACCTTTGGCTCTTGGCTATGCAGGCGTAATGTTTTACATTTACACCAATCATTTTTTGTGTCCGATGACGGATATTAACGATCCACTAGTTAATAGCGTCTCCCTAAAAATGCCCAAGATATTCGATTTATTGCACTTTAATTTTTCCTATCATACCGAACATCATTTATTTCCAAGCATTAATTCCGATTACTATCCTTTGGTACAGGAGCTATTACAAACCCACTATCCAGAATCTTACAATCTGATTCCCGTCGGCGAAGCATGGCGATTATTGATGGTGACACCCCGACATTATCGCGATGAAGTCACATTGACAGATAAACTCGATCGCGAGTCAGTTATTTGTCCTTGTGCTGTTGTTAATAAAGAATAGATCTGTAGGTTGGGTTGAGCTATGCGAAACCCAACATTCACACAATTACTCCTTGAATATGTTGGGTATTGAGATAGTACCAATATCTAAATTATCACTATCCAGTAAATAACTCACAGGCAATATAGACAGATGTAAACTGAACCGATTCTAATAACTTCGCCCACCCCCAATCATCGATTTGGGTAAGACATTCTTGGTGCTGTTGTTGCAATTTTTGTAAAGCTTCTGACTGTGGATGTGTATATACATCTGGAGGCAATGGAACTAAAGTACTCACCATATCGATCGCAATTTGCGTCAAAATTTCGGCGATCGCATTAGCTCCAACCAGATCGCCACCCTTAACTAACTTACTCTTCTTGGCAACCACCTGACAAGCCTCTCTAATCGCCTGTGCTGCCGCTTGTTTCTTCTCGACATCATTTAGAGCCAATTGGGGAAAATAACGCTCGATCGAGTCCCATTCCGGGCGGAGATTGCGAATTAATAACTCGACAGTATGTAAATAGATTCCCAAATCGATAATTAGATCGGTAGCTTTTGCCTGTCTGGCTAAAAATAGTCCACCTGCCAATACTAATTGCGGACAACTATAATTAAAAGCATCGCCAACATTCCCCCATTTTTGATATAAATCTGCCGTACTTAATTGTTGGTAATTGGGATTAACTTGCAGCGACAAGCTTACTGGAAAATAACTAGCAATTAGATCCGCGTCTAATACTTCAGTAAGAATTTGAGTACGTGTATAGCGATATCGATCCGCAACATTTACCTTCTGACTATTCAGTCGATCGAGAATTTTTTCGCCATAAGTATGCGATTCGATCCCCATACTCAGATCGGCTAAAGGTTTCTCTTCGATCGCAATCCGCCGATATAATTCACCAAAGCGATCGCCACCCTGAGTCAAAGCAATTAGCGGAATTGGATAATTATGTTTATCATCATCCGGTAAAGGAAATTCATCGCCCCACATTGTAAATAATAGCGGCGGACTCCAATATTCATTTTGCAATTCTCTCGCGATCGATTGAATTGCGACTGGACTCCAAGCAGATTCACTCACATGAGTACCCACATCTTGAATCTCCACATCCCAACAATAAGCTAATAACTCATCAGCGACGCCCAAAGGATAAGGCAATCCGGCCATCTTACCGATGTGAGTATTCACATCGATATATAAATCTCGCTTAGGCAGAGCCTTTTTCATCTCCCGATCTTGGATAGCAATTCGATCGAGTAATTCCTTACGTTCCTGGGATTTAAAAAACCATAATGGATATAACGAACCGATTGCCGCAGTCACAATTTGAATGTATCGATCGCTATCGAGATAAATAATCCGCTGAATCAACGATTCCCGATCTAGCCCCGTCATTTCTACTCGCGGAGGCGCAATTCCCACCCACAAATCTTTAATCTCTGCCAGACTATTTTTATTACTAAAACTGTCCCATCCACCATTAATCGCGACGAGTTGCAGTGCATAATCGCCCCACTGTTCCAGATAGCGATCGTACTTACTATCCTTCTTCCCTCGTCTGGCTTCAGGTTCGAGCGTTTTGTGACGATCGATCGCCAAATCCAATAATTTATTCAATCGCTGTAACAAATTATTCGGCGCATCCAAACCATAAAAACTCCGACACTGATAAATAGAATTCAGCGGACTTTCACCTTTATCCACCGACTTCCCACAAAACCAAATTTCCCAAGCTTTCTTGCTCAATCCAACCACTGGCTCGCGCTCCACCTCACCCGTCGGCTTGGCAAATAAATTACTCAATTGCAAATCTGCTACCAACTGCTTAACAGGATAGCGATGCTCTTTGCCCCCCAGTTCCCTCAATTGTGCTAATACCACCATCCACCGCAGATGATCTGCCAGTAACTTAGGGACTTGCATTGACTGGCTTTTCTTGCTAGTAATCATGATGGCGGTGGGAGTTTCGGGGGTGGGGAGAGGGGGGTTGGGAGTTGGGGGTTGGGGGTTGGGAGTGGGGAGTTGGGAGTTGGGAGTTTCGGGAGTAATGAATATAATTGTTGCTCAAAACAAAAGATCGGATCTAAAATCAGCAACGCCGAACGAAACCCGGAGTTTAAATCCCCAATTATCAATTATCAATTAATTTAAATATCGACACTTATGGATACTGACATACATGTGTTTGTCTACGGTACGCTCAAACCGGGCGAGACTAATTTCGATCGGTATTGCCGCGATAAAGTCATTACCAGCTACCGTGCCTATATTGATGGAGACTTGTATCACCTACCCACTTGCAGCTATCCAGGAGCGACTCATGGCACCAACAAAATACAAGGTTTCGTCCTCTCCTTCAAAGACCCCGCAATCCTCGTCGATTTAGACGAACTCGAAGACTACGATCCGCAACGACAGCCAGCAGAGAACGATTATACCCGCGAATTAGTCACAACACACACACCCGATCGAATTCTCCAGCTCTCAGCCTGGGCATATTTTATGACCCCACAACAAATTTACCAACTCAAGGGCATTCTCATCCCCGACGGTTGGTGGCAAAGCCAAACTCGATCGTGAAT
>NZ_PVWO01000398.1 GCF_003003845.1 Chamaesiphon polymorphus CCALA 037
GGAAGAGGCGACATTGGTGGATTTGGCGGCAATGGTCGTTTCGGAGCTGGAACTGCGGTTGGCGGCGCAGCAAGTCGCCCAAGTCGATGCGGCATTAATTGAGATTACCCAAGGTGTGGCGAAGGTAACGGGTGGGGAATTTTTCGACGAACTGGTCAAGCACTTTGCCAAAGTTTTGGGTGCGGATTACGTCTATATTGGCTTGGTGGAAGGAACCGAGCCGAAAATGATGAAAACGATCGCCACTTGCGCTCGCGGTAACATCGTTGAGAATCTGGAATATCGGCTGGAAGATACGCCCTGCTGGGAAGCGATCGAGCAGCGTAAACTTTGCTCTTATCCGCGCAACGTCCAGGCTCAATTTCCAAATGCACCGCTGCTAAAACCGCTGGCTGTCGAGAGCTATATTGCCATCCCGTTCTATGGTGCTGGTGGGAATGTGTTGGGATTGCTGGGTGTCATGGATGGTAGACCGCTCACAAACGTACATCTAGCCGAATCGTTACTGACGATCTTTGCCAGTCGGATTGCCACTGAGCTAGATCGTCAACAGTCCGAACTGATGCTCGTCGAACAGACGCAACTGCTAGAAGCGATCGCTACGGGTCAGTCGCTAGATGAGTGTCTGAGTGCGATGTGTAGCTCGATATCCTTACTCAGCCCCCACACCCGCGCCTGTGTGCTGCTGACTGACGATCGCCGCACGAAGTTTCCCCGATCGATTACGCCAGATTTCCCGCCGTCTTTGAGCGAAGGACTTAAGGATGCGCCGATTAGCGAACTGGCGATTGCTGTCGCAGACGGCAAGCCGTTCGGAACTTGTGGGACGGCGGTATATTGCGGTGAGCCTGTCACATGTCCCGATATTGCCAACGATGAATCCTGGTCGCAAGGCTGGCGGGATATCTGTATCGCGCATGGCATTCGGGCTTGTCATTCCGCACCGATTATGGATGTCGATCGTTTACCTGTCGGGTCGGTGATGTTGTGCTTTAGTGAGGCGCGATTGCCGACCGATTGGGAATATCGACTGAGTGAATTTGGGGCGAAAATTGCTAGTATTACGATCGACCGCAAGCGGTCGATCGAGAAGTTGGCGGAGAGTGAAGAACGGCTGAATTTAGCACTTACAGCCGCAGATATGGTGACGTGGGATGCCGATCTGTCCACGGGTCAAATCGTCTTGTCTGCCAATCACTCCCAGATTTTGGGCTACGATCTAGCCACTGCGGACGCACTTACCGTCGAGATGTGTTTGCGCTGCATTCATCCTGACGATCTCGCAGCAGTGACGCAGACGTGGGAAACTGCCCGACGGGAGCGATCGCTATTTTGCAGCGAACATCGGTTCGTTCGAGCTGATAACGGACGAGTAGTGTGGGTAGCCGCAACCGGACACTTTCTCGAAAACCAGGCGGGGTCAGCCAAGCGGTTTGTTGGGACGATCTTTGATATTAGCGAACGCAAACAAGCTGAAATTGCTCTAATAGAGAGTCAGCAGCGATTACAGTCGATCGTCGATGCGATTCCTCATGCAGTGTGGGTACTCGGAGCCGATGGTGAATTCCACTTTAACAATCAACAGTGGCTCAATTACTACGGCATGTCTTTTCCAGAGGCAATGGCAACCCAATGGAGTCAGCTAGATCCCGATGAATTTGCTGCCATCCAGCAGCAGTGGCAGCTCTCTTTGCAAACTGGAATGCCTTATGAAGCCGAATTTTGCTGGCATTTTGGCGGTGAGTCCAAACGCTGGTACCTGACTCGCGCCGAGCCGATTCGCGACCCGTCGGGGCAAATTGTCGAGTGGGTGGGCACTAATACCGATATTACCA
The DNA here is from genome assembly GCF_003003845.1 of Chamaesiphon polymorphus CCALA 037. GTDB lineage: Bacteria > Cyanobacteriota > Cyanobacteriia > Cyanobacteriales > Chamaesiphonaceae > Chamaesiphon > Chamaesiphon polymorphus. Next base: position 1,836 of record NZ_PVWO01000398.1, read on the forward strand.
ATCTCAAGCAAGTAGAAGCAGCCTTGCAAGAGAGCCAGAAGTTCGCGCAAAAGCTCACCGAAGCCTTGCCTGGGGCGATGTACGTTTACGATATCATCGAGCAGCGTAACATCTATGCCAATCCTCAAACATTAGAAATGCTGGGCTATACGCCAGAGCAACTAAACGCTCTGGAGTCTGAGATCGCACAAATTGTAGTCCATCCAGACGATTTAGCCAGCATGATGGCATACCTAGAAGGGTTTGATACAGTGCAAGGTGGCAAAGTGCGGGAGTTGGAATACCGAGCGCGACATACAAACGGTGAATGGCGGTGGTTACTCAGTCGTAGCACTGCATTTAACAGAACGCCAGCGGGAGCTACCCAACAGATTTTGGGGGTATCGATCGATATTACCGATCGTAAAGTCGCCGAGCTGGAAATCGAACGACTCAACCACGATTTGGCTGCTCAAACTGACGAACTGCAAACGATCCTCGATACGCTGCCAGTGGGGGTCGCGATCGCTGACGATCCGCAGTGTAGTGTCATTCGTACCAATCGATTCGGTCAAAAGATGCTGAAGGTGTCAGCCGATACCAACGTTTCGGCAACTGGAGCGGAAGCGGAAACTTTACCATTCCGTCAATACCGCGACGGGCGAGAAATCTCTGGCGACCAGCTCCCGATGCAACTAGCAACCGCCCAAGGGCAAGCGATTCGAGATGTCGAAATCCAAATGCTGCGCTCGGACGGAGCGACATTCGACTGGCTGGTAACTGCCGTACCGCTATTTGACGAGCATCACGCCGTGCGCGGCTGTGTGGCAACGTTCACCGATGTTACCGAACTCAAACGATTACAATCGCAGCTACAGCTACGTGAAGCCGAACTCACGCAGTACCAAGCCCGACTTGCCTTCGTGCTAAATACCACCGGAGTCGGGCTATGGCTGAATTCACTCCCATTAGGCGCACTTAATTGGGACGAGCGCACCAGAGAACTATTTTTCGTGCCGCCCGATGCTGAGGCGACGATCGAATTGTTCTGGAGTCGCGTTCATCCCGACGATCGCGAACCGACTCGTTTGGCAGTTGAAGCGGCATTGCGAGACGGCACCTTATACGAAATCGACCACCGTGCGGTAAATCCAGATACAGGCGAAATTCGCTGGATTAAATCGGCTGGTAAGGGAACATATACACCTGATGGGGAACCAATCTCGTTTGACGGCATCAACTACGATATTACCGAACGCCAAGTCGCCGCAGCCAACCTAGCGCAGAGTAACGCCCGATTTGAGTCAGCGATGCTAGCAGTGCGGGGGACAGTGTACGAGTGGAATCTACAAACGAAAATAATCTATCGTTCCAGAGGATTATTCGATCTGCTGGGCTTTCGGTCAGAAGATGTGCCGCCCACAAACGAGTGGTGGACGGAACGAGTGCATCCTGACGATTTAGAGCGCACCCAAGCGGAGTTTATGGCAGCTCCAGCGGGGGTCGATCGATTTGAGAGCGAATATCGCGTCCGTCATGCCGCAGGGCACTGGGTATATGTGTCCGATCGCAGCTATTTTCAGTACGATCTGCAAGGAGAACTGCTCAAAGTCGTTGGATTTAACACCGACATTACCGAACGTAAACTCGCCGAGGAAGAGTTATATCAGAGTCAATTACTCGTGCAACGACAACTGATGGAGATCGAAGCAATTTATCAAACCGCACCTATTGGGCTAACGATTCTCGATCGCCAATTGCGTTATGTCCGCCTCAATCAGCGGCTGGCAGAAATTAACGGTATCGATATTGACGATCATATCGGGCGCACGATGCGCGATATCGTGCCGACTGTAGCCGATGAGAACGAACCAATCCTATCCGGTGTCATCGCCACCGGAGAGCCACTGCTGAATCTCGAAATTAGCGGTGAAACTAGAGCTGCGCCTGGAGTTCAGCGAACTTGGATTCAAAATTGTTATCCACTTAGAGATGAAACCGGACAGGTGGCGGGGATTAATGTCGTCGTCCAAGAAATCACCGATCGCAAACGCGCCGAAGCAGAATTACGCGAGAGCGAAGAACGATTCCGCACCTTGGCAGATAACATTACTCAGTTTACGTGGATGACCGACGAAAACGGCTGGATCTTCTGGTACAACCGTCGCTGGTTTGACTATACGGGTACGACGCTAGAGCAGATGCAGGGCTGGGGCTGGCAAAGCGTTCATCATCCCGAACATATCGATCGAGTAGTGGAGCTATTTCGCCATCATCTCGAAATCGGTCAGGAATGGGAAGATATATTTCCGCTCCGAGGTCGGGACGGACAGTACCGCTGGTTTTTGTCTCGCGCAGTACCGATCCGCGATGAATCTGGGCGAATTATCCGCTGGTTTGGCACCAATACCGACATTACCGAGCTACAACAAGCCGAAGCAGCTCTGGCCGATCGCAACAAGGAGCTAACCAGCTTCGCATATACCGTCTCTCACGATCTCAAGGCTCCCCTACGGGCAATTTCTAACTTATCAGTCTGGATCGAAGAAGATTTGGAAGGTCAGTTACCACCCGATACTCAACAACAGTTCGACCTCCTTCGCACTCGCGTCAAGCGGATGGAGTTGATGATTGACAGCTTGCTCCTATACGCCCGCGCGGGGCGACAAGAAGCCCAGTTAGAAACCTTCCACCTCGCCGAATTCCTGAGCGAGATTATTGACTCGATCGCCCCACCAGAGGGCTTTAAGATCGACATTCAGCCACTGTTACCAACCCTTACGACCAAGCGGGTATTTTTGAGTCAAGTTTTTGCCAACCTCATTAGCAATGCTATCAAGCACCATAATTCTGTCACCGGAAATATACAAATTTCGGCGATCGATCGTCCCACCTACCATGAATTTATTATCAAAGATGATGGCCCAGGCATCGCCCCAGAAAATCATGCCAAAGTCTTTGAGATCTTTGCAACTCTAAAAGTTAAAGACAATAGCGATAGTACGGGAATTGGTCTGGCGATCGTCAAAAAGATTATCGAAACCGAGCAAGGTACGATTCGGTTAGAGTCGAGTTTGGGCGAGGGGACAACTTTCTATGTGACGTGGCCGAAGAGTCATCAATAACCTGAGTTTGCGATCGAAATTACCGAAATAGTTAATAGTTAATAACTATTAACTATATAGTATAACGTCATTATTATTATTTATCACTCTACATGAATACTATAAATATTCTTTATCAAAACAGATTGACTGCTATGACTCAATTACAATCAAGCTTCGGGGTGAAAATGTAAGTGAGAGTGAGGACTTTGAGCGGTTAGATGTGGGGAATGTTTGTGGAGATGCTCTTCATCGTAGTTATGGTCGTGTTCGTGCCACAGCCCAGCTTGTAAGTCGGTGAGATTACGAGGTTTGAAAGCTACATACACGACGACTAATAATCCAGCACCGATTAAACTAGTGTAGAAAAAATTCTGAGCGGGTAAATTACTGCCCATCCAGCCTGCTAGTGGATAAGCTAACGCCCACCAAAGATGACTCCAAGCAAAGTGTGCGCCATACACTCGCCCTTGAACTTCAACATCGACACGATCGGCTATTAAGGTTTGAGTGGGCACATTTACCAGCGTTTGTCCGATTCCAGCGATCGCCCACAGCACCAATAATCCGCCCAGATTCACGAAATTTGCAGGTAATAAAGCTAGTGTAATCAGTAC
>NZ_PVWO01000399.1 GCF_003003845.1 Chamaesiphon polymorphus CCALA 037
TTCGATAACTTCAGAAATAGATGCCTGCTTAATTGGCATTACAATTATTAGTTTTGCATACTAAGTAATGAAGAGCCAGATATTCTTGTTAAAACTTTCCGCTGCGTTAGGAAACAAAGTACCCGCAGGGACGAACCCAAATGCAAGGATGATACTCAAGGTCATCAAGATTAGCAATAAACCCGTCCACTCGATCCAGAAATTCATCGCAAACAACGCTCCTAACAGAATTTCGGCTAATGGCAATAACCAACCATAGGGAACGGCAATAATTGCAGGTAACGGGCCAACCCCTTGCCAGCCAGCGGGGAACGGCCCCCACAATTGGAGTTTTTGGGTGAGTACTGTTTGATAGAAGCCATCTTTAATGCTGAAGTTAATATAGTTAGAAATGCCAGAGATAAAGAAGAAAACGCCTAGTGTGATGCGATTGACAGCAACAGCAGTGTTGAGGTTGTAAATGGTTTTCATGGTAATTTTAGATTTTGAATTTAGGATTAAAAGGGAGAAGTCAGAGTATTTTGGGGGAATCTTTTTCTCTCTAAATTCGATCGAAATATCGGCTTTACTTTGTGGGTGCCATCCGATCGATTAAAGCTGGCATCCCAGTTGAATTCATTTGTTGCTGAAACTGAGTCGGTTGAGCGGCACGCCAGACTAGAGGAGTAGCGATGACTAGTCCGGTTGCGATCGTCGCCATGCCAGAGAGCCAGGGGGTTTGACCCAGCCGTTGGGAGCGAACGGGGCGGTGACGTTGAAAGATTTCATCGGTGAGCCAATCGGCAGTAACTTTGAGGTTGTGGCGCAGATGGGGCAGTAATTCTAGATAGGTACCCGTGCGAACGAGGTGTCCTGGTTGACCCTCGATCTTGAACTTGTCGAAGAGGTTGGCAACACTTTCATTTAGCCCCAATTTCATCAAGGTGCCGCGCAGATTAACAGTGGCTGGGAGTAGGGTTTTACGCTCGGCAAGTGCTTGGAGGTTGTGGGCGATCGCTTTACCTTGCTGATAGGCTACTTGAGCGGTTGGCGGTTGGGGTTCTGCATGGTTGGTAGCACAATCTCCAGCCGCAAATACTTCTGGAAAACCAGGCAGTTGCAAAGTCGGGGTTACTAATAAGCGTCCCTGACGATCGCGATGTTCCGGCTCGTTAACAGCCAATTCTCGGAGTAAAGGATGGGGCGCAGTTCCGGCTGTCCAGACAATGGTGCCAGCTTTGATGGAAAAGGTACGATCGCCCTTTTTACAGTCGATCGCATCGGGGTAAATGGCGGTAACTGATGTATCGAATAGCAATTGAACTCCTCGCTGCTTGAGCGATCGCGCGGCGGTCGCTCGCAATCTGCTATTGATATCGCCTTTGAGCAATTCACCACTGCGGTTAATCAGTATTACCCGCACCTCGTCGATATCGCCACCGAGATCTTCATACCAGAGGGGCAAAAGATCGCCTAGAGTACACGCTAATTCGATTCCCGCTGGCCCCGCACCAATAATTGCCACCGTCAGTAACGGGCAACGTTGCTGGGGATCGGGGGTCTGAATGGCTTGCCGCAATCGCGCTTGCAACCGATCGCGTAAGGCGATTGCCTCGGTTCCAGATGTCATCGGGAGTGCGTATTCTGCCGCCCCTGGAGTATTAAAGTATTTGGTCTGGCTGCCCAATGCCAGCACGAGGCGATCGTAATCGTAATCTCGTCCCGAAGCTAATACCACCCGCTGGTGATGGAGATCGATCTCCACCGCCGTGTCTTGAACGATCGTCACTCCCGATCCGGTTAGTAAGTCGGTATAGCGGGGATGAACTTGTTTAGCTTGGAGTTCGCCGCTGAGGAGTTCGTAGAGGAGGGGTTTGAAACTAAAACGCTCTTTGGGTTCGATGAGAACGATCGGGTGTTGGTATTGCTGGTGACTCAGATGTAGGGCGGTAAATAACCCTACAAAACCACCTCCTACGATCAGTGTTGGCTTAGATTTCTGGTACATAGTTGAAGCAACGGTACGACAGCATTTAACTCTGCTACCAGTATTGCCCGATTGGCTCTGCGGTGAATGATTTTGGTCTAAACATTGGCTGAGAAACTCGATCGATTATCCTGATAAATTCTTAATCTGTTTCTCATCAAAAACTCAGGTTGCAACTTTATCATCGTAATGGTGACAATAATTTCTAGCGTTGCTTTCCCGTGGTTACATATTTCTGTGGATGCTGGAGATGTAAATCGATTCTGGCTAACAACTCTTCCATGCTAAAAGGTTTAACCATATAGTCATTAGCTCCAGCAGCTAAACCTGTGGTTCGATCGCCAGATTCATCTCTAGCCGTCAATAAAATCACTGGAGTTTTAATTCCCATCGATCGCCATCGTTGACAGATTTCTATCCCTGTCAAACCAGGTAACATCCAATCCAAAATCGCTAAATCCGGCTCGGAATCCCGTGCCAAATTTAATCCTAACATGCCGTCATGCACCACGCTGACGCGATAGCCCTCGCTCTCCAATTCTAATTCAATAAATCGGGCGAGTCTGATTTCATCTTCAATTAATAGGATATGTGCGGCCATTTATTTTAACTGAAATCTCTATAAACTTAGACTATTAATTTCCTGAATTTATTGTGAGAATCTCCTCAGTTAAATCTCAGCAATTTCTCAGCATCCGAGGACAAGGATACTTTGAACGATTCAAGTGATGTGAATGGTTGTCGTATTAGCCCTGAGTCACAAATACCCCTCTTTTGTCACTCTCGCCAGAGGCTTGAATTTGCTTTCGATCGAATATCGCTTACTGTCTGGACTTTGAGAGCTAATTTCTAACATTTTAGAATTGGGGGTGGTGAAAATTGAAACTGTTAGTAATTAAGCTCTAGATCGCTTGATTGAAGATATTTTTATTTTTTACCTTTCCTGGAGTGACAAAAGAGGGGTAACTGTGGCAGTTGTATTGTGACAATCTCTAAACCTAAGCTAATTGTATCCGCAAGGTTATTTTCTGGGAGCGATTAGGGCTTTACGGAAAACAATTTTGTCAACCCCTGCTGCATAGAATTCACGGATTCGTGCTTCCTCGTCGTAACCACTGTTGCAATAAAATGCTCGAACGTACTCGAAGCTGTCCGTTCCCGATGTTTCCACCAGCAGCACGCGCGCACTGCGCTCGGCCAACATCTGTTCGATATGGGCTAATAGTGCCGCACCGCGCCCTTGCCGCTGACGATCGGGATGGATACCAATCAGATATAGATTCCACGTCCCCTCGGTCATTCGCTCTGGTGCGACATACGCGATTCCCACCAATCCGTCATCATCATCGGTAAGCCATAGGTCTTGGCTGTCGGTTTTGCCGTCGAAGTGTTCGGATAGCATTTGAGCGAGTACCTCCGTCTCGTGGGGCTGGAACAGACCAGTTGCCTCAGCCAAAGCGATCGCTGCGGTTGTTTCATCAGGCGAGATCGGTCGAATCATGGCGGACTCCATTTGGGTGTAATAGTAGGTAAGCCGAGGAAAGTTATGAATTATGACGATTCCTCTTCGAGGACGCTACGCGAACGCCGGATAGAAATCGTTCGAGCGGCATGGCGGACGATCGTGCGCGAAGGATTGGATCGCACCAGTATGCGGGCGATCGCTCAAGAACTTGGCTCTTCGACAGGGGTAATCACCCACTACTTTCGAGATAAAGAAGAACTAATTCTATTTGCCCTAGAACGCGTGTTTGAAAACGTCAGAGACGACATGAAAGCGTGTGCCAAAGGACGGCAAGGGATTGACAGGCTAGAGCAGATGATTTTTGTCGCTCTACCGTTGAAGGAAATTGACAGAGACGATTGGAAAGTTTGGATGGCGTTTTTGGGTTATTCGATCGGGCGCGAACAACTAGTGCGAGAACATCGAAAACGCTATGACTGCTTACGGCAGATTATTTATCAAGAATTGGCTGATTTACAAACAGCCAATTCGATCCGAGCCGATCTCGATCTAACCACCGAAGCCAATGCCCTAATCGCGCTAGTGGATGGTATCGGTACTGGAGTTGTCATCTGCCCCGAACAGTTCTCGGCAGAGCAACAACAATACCTCGTGCGGCGACATATTAATGCTTTAATACCATGATTATAGTGAGGTTGTTAGCCGCCGATCGGGGAGCAGAGTTCGATTAACGAACCTTCGATCGCCCGAACGTAGGCAACCACTTGACCCCAAGGCTTTGTAGTCGGCTCCTTGACTACGATCGCACCAGCGGCAACCGCCTTGGCAGAGGATGATGCTACGTCATCGGTGACAAATGCCAATTCAACTCCGAACGGTGGAGCATTGAGGTCGAGTTTTTGATAGTGTCCGTCAAGATTCATTTCACCCATACTATGCGAGGCAAAAGCCAGCACCGTTTCACCCGTATTCAACTCCCCATACTGACCAGACTCATGCAAAAAGCGCGTTTCCAAGCCAAATGCCTCCTTGTAAAAGGTTAGGGTATCGGCAACTGAGGGGACGTAGACGATCGTATATCCAAATTTCATATTTTTGCCTGTTTTGATTTTGGTTTCTTTGGTTTCGGAGCCGGAAGCTCGTTTGCTGTTAATCGAATCAGATTCGACAGCCACTCTCGATCGTCAAGCTGTTCGCCAATGAGGAAGTATGGTTTCGCGCCTGGATAAGGGGGTGCTTCTACGATACTATCGATCGCGTAGCGGCTCCCTTGGAGCATCGCAGATCTACCAGCCGCAGTCGGCTTGACAAACAGTTGGTTATCGCAAACCAGCGCGACAACTTTCCCGTTGCAGTAGATCGCATATTCACCAAACATTTTTTTGAATGAGACTTGCCCCGCTCCATTGAGGCAATCGCAGACGTATTCAACAAAGTTCGAGTCTGAGGCCATATTTGCTCCGATTGGGGTTGATAGATGAAGATCGATCGGGTATTTCTAGGGCAACATCGTTGGCAGTTGGACTGTGATGATCGATCCAATCTTCGCCCCCGACTCAATTCTAAACTCCCCATCATGAGCCTCGACAATCCGTTTGACGATCGCTAAACCCAAACCCGTACCACTTGCTTTAGTTGTAAAAAACGGCTTGGTTAATTGTGGCAAAATATCAGCAGGAATCGGCGTACCACCATTATGAATTTGAATGCAAACTCGATAAGTTTCACTTGCTTCAATCTTAATACTCACAACATCGCCTGGACTTATCGCTTCACAAGCATTGGTGACTAAATTAATTAATACCTGCTTCAATTTATCTTTATCTGCTAATACACTTATCGGCACAGTATTTGCCACAAACTGAAGCTGTTTATCTGAAGCCACAGGCGTATTTTGCAAAGTGTTTAAAGTTTCCACAATCAAGCTGTTTAGCTCGATCTCGGAGCGATCGAGTGTTTGCGGTTTGGAATAGAGCAAAATCTGACTCAGTAAACGTTGCAGTCGATCGGCTTCTTCTAGAGATAAGTAGGTAGGTGGGGAAATAATAAACTGCATAAAGTTTTGTCACGGAACTGGAGAGTTGGAGAATTTAAAGCGTT
>NZ_PVWO01000400.1 GCF_003003845.1 Chamaesiphon polymorphus CCALA 037
TTTGGTATGAGTTGCTGCGGAGATCTACCCACCCCGCCCTATGGGCACCCCTCCGTTCGCGAAGCGTCTGCCTTGCAGAGGAGGGGATTTTCCATTACAGCCATCGCCTCCAGCTCCCTTCTGCTTACTGCCTTCTGCCTTATGCCTTCTGCTCGCTATTACTTGAGGATAATTTCATGCCTGACTTTGACTTGGGGTGGGTTCGCGACCAGTTTCCATCGTTGTCTCAAGAACTAAATGGTCAGCCGATGACCTTTTTTGATGGCCCTGGGGGGACTCAGGTGCCCAGAAATACGATCGCGGCGATGAGTGATTATTTAATTCACTCCAATGCGAATGCTCACGGAGCTTTTGTCACCAGCGAACGGACGGATAAGCTAATCGACCAAACGCGGAGTGCGGTAGCTGACTTGCTGGGTTGTGCGGCGAATGAAGTCGTGTTTGGGGCGAATATGACGACCCTCACCTTTGCGATTGCGCGGGCAATCGGGCGAGAACTACAACCTGGTGATGAAATTATTACGACCAAGATCGATCACTATGCGAATATCTCGCCCTGGGAAGCTTTGGCAGAAAAAGGCGTTGTCATCCGCACTCTAGATATTCGAGTAGAAGATTGTACGCTCGATCTCGATCGACTACAGGAATTACTCAACGATCGTACCAAATTAGTCGCGATCGGTTATGCTTCCAATGCCGTCGGTACCGTTAACGATGTTGCTGCGGTTACCAAACTCGCCCATCAAGTCGGCGCGATGGTTTTTGTCGATGCCGTCCACTATGCGCCCCACGGTGCGATCGATGTGCGGGAACTAGATTGCGATTTCCTCGCTTGTTCGGCTTATAAATTCTTTGCACCGCATCTGGGCATCCTCTATGGCAAACACGAGCATCTGAGCCGCTTACAGCCTTACAAGGTAACACCCGCATCGAATGAGGTGCCATCGTGTTGGGAAACGGGCACCCAGAGCTATGAGGCAATGGCGGGCTTGGTAGAGACGATCGATTATCTGCGCCAATTGGGACAGCAAGTCGCTCCAACCGCTGGCAATCGTCGAGCCGCACTAGTTGCAGGGATGGCGGCGATTCACGCCTACGAGCAAGAACTCAGTCGCTATTTGCTCTCTGGGTTGGCACGGATTCCTGGTTTGACGGTGTATGGAATTACAGATCTCGATCGAGTTAGCGAACGCACGCCAACAGTGGGCATCCGACTTGAGGGGTATTCGCCCCACGAGCTAGCGAAAAAGTTGGGCGAGCAGGGCATTTTTACCTGGAATGGTAATTTTTATGCTGTGGGTGTCACCGAAGCGTTAGGCATTGAGTCTAGCGGTGGTTTGTTGCGAATGGGATTGGTTCATTACAACACGATTGAAGAAATCGATCGACTGTTGAAAGCTCTAGATAAAGCGAGTTCGGGTTAATGAATATAAATGTTTGAAATTACTTTATCCACCACGATCGCCGCAGATGCTATAGCTGCGGCATTTTCTAGACTAATTCCTACGGGGCTAAAGATCGATGTATTTCCAACATCAGATACACCTGACGAAGTGGGAGCGATTTGGGCTTGGATGGAAGAGACTAACGACCCAGCTTGGCCATGCTCGATTGCGGTTATTCATCATGGTGATGAATGCGAACTCGGTTCTTATCCCGATCTGCGAGTTGCCGAATATCTACATCAATGTTTTGGCTGCAATGTTTTGTGCTGCATATACTACCCATTTATGGGTATTTCAAATCCGCAAGATCCTTACTGGGCATTGGTTATTGTCAGCGGACAGTGGTATTTTGCCGATACATGCGGCACTGCACTGATGGGATTCGATCTTGTTGGTGCAGAAGAAGATGACAAAGTTGAATTGATTCGTCCGATCTCAGTACCAAATGTATGGGCTAAATAATCAACAATAAATCTCGATCGAGCATAATCATTGACGGGACTAATCAGGTGGATGTCTGCCTAGCAATTCTTCCTCAGTGCGAATAGATAGCATCATTTCTCGATTTAAATCTAATGCTGCAATCGTCGCTCGTCCCACTGGAGTCAATCCAATTATTTGCACGCCATCCCATCGAAAGTTATCTTGCCACGATTGCTGACGGGGATTAAAAAATAACACCTTAATTCCAGTCTCGGCATCTTCAATTTCTTGTCTTGCACCCTTTTTCAGAGAACACGATACACAAGCTAGTGCAAGATTTTCAGCAGTAGTCTCACCATTAGCTACTACTGGCACAATATGGTCGATATGAAAGGTTGCAACTTGACCAGCTTGAGCTATTTTACAGTACTCGCAGCGATCGTTTGCTCGCTGGATCGCTAACCGACGGAGAGATGCGGGAATATTCATCGCAGCTTACTTCGTTACTTGGTGCGATCGGAGTTTTAGCAATGATAGAAACTCCGCCAACTCCACTAATCCCTCAGCCTCTTGTCGTTCGCGTTCGGAAAGTTGCGTACCTGCATCCTGTCGATCGAGTAAAAATTGTAGGCGATCGTGAACTGCTGCGGGAAGTTGAAACTGAGCTAATCCGATCGGAATTTCGACAACTTGCGCCATAAGAAAACCAAAATAAAATTTTAACTCTCACCTATTAATTATAGCTGGATTTCAGTCAATATCTATTTAATAAATACTAGCGTTTCCCTACTTGTGCGATTGATTAAAAAGTTAGATAAATTATGGCAAGATCGTTAAATTATTCGAGACTTCTAGCTGGATTTTGTTTTTAGAAACCACTTCACCCCAATCGGTATAACCTGCTGGTGGAGAATAGTGATTGATGCGCGGGTCGTATGTTCCCTCAAATCCGGTCATCACGGCCATCGAACTAGTTGCCGCAGCTTTCACGCCATCATCAGTCGTTCTCACATCTTCGTAGAAATCATTCCCCGGCCAAGAAATATGATCCCATGCGACAAAGCTAAATAGTTCGCAATTGTCGAATTCACGATCGACCTCAGCATAAAACTCTGGTCTGCACAACTGAGATTTTCTGATATTGCCCTGATTTAGCGGTCTGACGAGAAAATCGATTCCGTTAATGTTCGTGCGATCGTTTTCACACTCTGAATAGGGGTCATAATAGACTGCTGCAATCTGCGGAAAACTTTTACCATATGTTTCTAGCAATTCGATTAAAGTATGTTTTAGTCGATCTCCTAATTGTCCTTTGAATATCCCAGCAAATTGTCCGCAACCGAGTCCGGGAATGGTAATAAATGCTTTTTTATTATTAGCTTGGGCAACTGCGTTAATATACGCAAATCCAGGCAACAATCTCCGCTCGTACAAGCGATAATAGCCCGCCGCATCGAAGGCACCATCGGTAGTTACTTCCTGCCAATCTGCGGGAACGAGCTGGTGTCCGTTGCGGAGTAATGCGCCAGGGGTAAAAATGAGCGTTGCAGTAAATGTTCTGATATGTACTTCTGGCTGGACGTGTCGGCCATTATCATAGACAGTAACTGGTGTGGCAATGCTGATGTCACCGATTATGGAGAGTTCGTCTTGGTTCCAATCTCTCCCGTCGCCATAAATTGCACTCTCGGCAAAGATACATGGCTGTTTTGTTTGTAATAATAGTTCGATAAATTGCTCGATCGAGAGCTGTTCTAAATCTCGATCGATTAACTTACTATTTAAATATGCTCCCGCGATCGCACCAGCTTTTAATCGATCGAGATAATCGATCGATCGTTGATAAGTTGCGGGATGAATTAATACTCGATAATCTGGCATGTGTGAGTTAATTTTAACTTTTTGCTGGCTCTAGCCGGATGAGTTGACCGTTAGATTCATCAGTCAAAATATACAATAACTCATCGGGGCCTTGACGGACATCTCTGACCCGCGCGCCGATTGCAATTGGCTCTTGGTTGAGAACTTTGCCATTAGCATCTAACTCGATTCTGCGGACTGCTTGCTCCACCAAGCCACCTGCAAAGAGATTTTTTTGCCATTGTGGAAATCGTTTTCCATTGTAAGCGGTCAAACCTGAAGGTGCGATCGCGGGCGTCCAAACTAATTTGGGATCTTCCAATCCAGGTAGCGATGTATTCGGTGAAATCTCTCTACCAGATCCATACTCTTTACTATTGGTAGCCAGCGGCCAGCCGTAGTTTTTGCCTTTTTGCAATAGGTTGAGTTCGTCACCACCGCTCGAACCGTGTTCTGTCGCCCAAATTCGCTTGGTAACTGGGTCGAAGGTCATGCCTTGAATATTCCGATGTCCGTAGCTCCAGATTGCTGGATCGGTATTCGCAGCTTTGACGAAAGGATTATCGGGAGGAATCGAACCATCATCTTTGAGCCGAAGGACTTTACCGAGATCGCTGCGCCGATTTTGGGCTTGGAAGCGGGGTAATTTACCCTCGATTTGTAGTGGGGGATTGCCGCCATCGCCGATCGCCAGTAACAGGGTATTATCGGGTAGCCAAGTAATCCGCGAGCCGAAATGTTGCGATCCGGGTTTGACGGGATTGACTTCAAAGATAACTTGCAGATTTTTGAGATTTTTGCCATCGAATACAGCTCTGGCTAGTCGCGTGCGATTGGCGGTATCGGTACCATGTGAGTAGGTGAGATAAACCAGCCGATTTTTGGCAAATTGCGGATGGATCGAAATATCCATCAATCCGCCTTGTCCGCTGGCAAATACCGCCGGAACGCCGCCGATCGGGGTAGGATCGAGTACACCATTGCGGACGATGCGCACCCGCCCAGGCCGCTCGGTGACGAGCATGGTTCGATCTGGTAGCCAAGCTACGCTCCAGGGATTTTCTAAGCCTTTTACAACTGGAACCAGGCGATAATTTGCCTGGGTATTCTGACTGATTTGAGATTTTTGGGCGTTACTAGAGCAAGCCAGACTAGATATTGCTGCGAGCGCGATCGTTTTCAATGCTAGCGATCGCCACGAGAATTTGGTGAGGATATTCACAACAAGTTACAGATTGCTACGATATTTCGGCGATTGCGCTAGGCGCAGGCTTTGCCAACGGACACTACCGATCTATCTATATTTTTACATTCTTATCCATAAAATAACAATGAATGAAAATACCACTGCTAATCAGAAACTAGGATGTGAAAAATATTCTCTAGATAGCTGCATTCTAGTGAAAGCATCTGTCGAAGAAATAAGTAAAGTTATTCGTCAATATTTTGGATTACAAGTGCAGTCTGAATGCCAGCTTGTCGATTACATCAATGCCGATCGAGATTCGAGCCAAGAGGAAGATCGACAAAGAGAAATCCTCCGATCTAATCCCAAAAAATCATTACCACCGATCTCTTATCCCTTTCCATTTTGGCAATATCTCGATCGACAGTGGACATATTTACCTTTCTTTCGAGGCGATGATTCGATCGCCTTTGCATTTGCTTCACTTTTGAATACTGACGCTATTTGTTTTTTTGACTCTCATCACGCCATCCATAATGAATTTAAAGTTTTTCGCAACGATCGATTAGTCGAACATTATTTATTTGGTGGCGATTTTGGTAGTCATATTATGG
>NZ_PVWO01000401.1 GCF_003003845.1 Chamaesiphon polymorphus CCALA 037
GCCTCTACCTCAATTCTCCAATCCTTGCTGTGACTTTCAATCCCCTAATCCAAGATAACTTTTAAATATCGAGCCATATTCTCTAAAAATTAATGAGAATAATATTCAAAAATCTAAACTAAAAATTGGCATCTACCATGCAGTCAGTTAGTATTCGATCGCTTGCCATCAACTTTCCCCAGACCATTCGCACCAACGATTATTGGCTGGAAAAGTTTCCCGACTCATTCGCCCAAACCAAACAGCGAGAAGTCAGGCGCACTCCAGCTACCGACTTAATTCCCGTTCCTAGTGGGATCGATCTGTGGCTGCAAGAAGTTACGCCTTTTTTAGCCGATCCGTTTCGAGGCAGCGTCCAGCGGCGGGTAGTGAAGGGGGAGGAATCATCTCTACTGCTAGAGTGTCAGGCAGCGCGATCGGCTCTAGCTGCGGCAAAGCTGACGGCGGCAGATATAGATCTAGCGATCGTCTCTTCCCTGTTTCCCAGTGATGTCGGCCCAGGTTTGGCGACTCATCTCGCCCAGCAATTGGGATTGAGCTGTCCGGCGTGGAATCTCGAATCCACTTGTGCCAGTGCCTTAATCGCGCTCCAAACCGCCCAGGCGTTCGTTCGAGCTGGCACCTATCGCCAGATTTTGATCGTGGTGTCCCACATTGGCTCTCAGGCGGTAAATGATGCCGATACTCTCTCGTGGTCGATGGGCGATGGGGCGGGGGCGATGGTGGTTGGGGCAGATGGAGCGGAGCGCGGCATTCTCAGTATGCAGATCGTCCCGACGATCGCGACTTGCGGGGCATATACTCACGAACTGACGATCGATTCGCACGGCAATCCGCGCATTCAAACTGGGACGGGGGAAAATGTCAGCAGCCTAGCAGTAACGGCAGCCGATACCGTCCGCGAGTGCTGTCAGTCAGCGGTAGCAGCGGCGGGGATGAGTCTCGATCGGATCGATTATTTTGCGTTTAATACCCCGACGGCTTGGTATGCCAGCGTTTGCGCTAAAGCTCTGGGAATCGATCCTGAGCGGGTTATCGATCTCTACCCGACATACGCCAATATCGGCCCCGTTTTTCCCCTGGCAAATCTCTATCACGCCGCAGCTAGTGGCAAAATTCGCCCCGACGATCTGGTGCTGGTATATGCCAATGGTGCGGGAGCAACGGCAGCGGCGATGGTGATGCGCTGGGGAAATGTGGCGTTGGGTAGTGCTAGTACTGAGTTGGTGACGATTCGATCGACGAACGCGAAGCGCGCCACCAAGGCGGTCGAGAGTTTCGTCCCGTTAGCCAGTAATGCGGTTGCGAGTACTGGTAAGGGGATTAAAGAACGACTGCTGGCAGTGCCTTCAGGCGATCGTCATGCCATTCTCGAACCTTATTTAGTAGAGTCGTTAGCCAATTTACGCCAACTGTCACCAACCGATCTCGATCCGCAAGTGGTGCTGACGACGTTGTTAGATTCTTTGCTGGCAACGATTTTTCGGAGTCAACTCGAAGCTAGTTTGGAAATTCGGGTGCCGATGGAACAGTTTTTGGGGGAGCGGAATATTCGCGATCTAACGGAATTTTTACTCGATCGCATGGCGATCGCGGAAATGATGGGAGGGGTGGTGAGAGATGAGGGCGATGTGGATCGATCGGGGCGAGAGGTGTTTAGTTTGTAATGTGGGGTGTTGGGTTTTATCTTTTAGCCCAACCAACAGATCTTGAAACTAGTGCTTAGTCATCAACCGCCCTGAAATGAATTTCGGGCTAAGAGCGAAAGTCCATTGAAATGGACTGAAGAGAGTTCAGCAGTTCTCTCAAGAAAACTAGATCTATATTTCCTTGTCCCAAATAGACTCCGGCAGTTCTCTTTAGAGAACTTTAGCTCTTAGCCCCAAATTCATTTGAGGGCAGTGCCGAAACGGAGCTAGTTATTACTTACAAGTTGGTACCTTACGATGTCTGACGTTATTTAATTCTCAATTCTCAATTCTCAATTCTCAATTATTTATGAATCTACATTTACTAATCGACTCACTAGCCGATCGCGGAATTAAACTATCCATTGAAGGAGATGCACTGATTGTCGATGCGCCCCAGGGGACATTAACCCCTGAAGTGCGCGACGCACTGAAAGCGCAGAAAGCCGAGATTGTAGCGTTATTGCAGCAACATCGCGATCGCCAGCCTATCAACGATTTACCCGCGCTCGTGGCAGCACCAGCAGCGCGTTACGAACCGTTTCCGCTGACGGATATGCAACACGCTTTTTGGATCGGGCGGAGTGGGATTTTGGAACTCGGTGGTGTTTCCAATCATGGTTATTACGAAATTGAAGGCGGCGATCTGGATGTCGATCGATTGAATAGCGCGCTCCAACGATTAATCGATCGACACGATATGTTACGGGCGGTGGTAATGCCGGACGGACAGCAGCGAATTTTGGCGGAAGTACCGCTTTATCAGATGCCAGTTGTGGATTTGCGGGGGCAGGCTGAGAGTGAAATTGAGGCTGGATTAGAGGCGATTCGAGAGGAGATGTCTCATCAGGTATTACCAGCCGATCGCTTTCCGTTGTTTGATTTCCGCGCTACGCGGTTGGATGGGGCGCGATTGCGGTTGCACATTAGTTACGATCTGCTGGTATTTGATGCGTGGAGCTTGTTTCGGCTGTTTGAGGAGTGGTTTCAAGTTTATCAACAGCCGGAGTGCGTGTTGCGATCGTTAGATATCTCGTTTCGGGATTATGCGATCGCCGAGCAAAACCTCTGTCAAACGGAGCTATACAAGCGATCTCGGGCATATTGGCTCGATCGCATCGACAAGCTCCCACCCGCACCCGATTTACCCTTGGCGAAAAGCCCCAAGGAACTCAAACAGCACCGCTGTCGGCGTTACAACGCGCAAATGGAGATGGCAGATTGGCAGCGGCTGAAGCAGAAAGCCAAAAATATCGGGCTGACTCCTTCGGGGATGTTACTGGCTGCGTTTGCCGAAATTCTCGCCCTGTGGAGCCAGAATCCGCAATTTACACTCAATTTGGCACTATTCAATCGCTTGCCGTTGCATCCTCATGTCGATCGGCTGTTGGGAGATTTCACCTCGGTAACGCTGCTAGGGATAGATAATTCTACGTCTGAATCGTTCCGCGATCGAGCACTGCGGATTCAAACCCAACTCTGGCAAGATTTGGAGCACCGCTACTATAGTGGGGTGCGCGTGACGCGGGAACTCACTCGCCGCCAAGGGAATGTCCCGAATGCGATGCCTGTCATCTTTACGAGTACGCTGGGATTTGCGGGCATCGGTCAGGAAACCTTGACATTCAGCCGTTTTGGGGAGTTGGTGTATGGCATCAGTCAAGCCTCGCAAGCTTGGATGGATATTCAAGTGTGGGAGGAGCAAGAAACGCTGACATTCAATTGGGATGTGGTGGAAGAACTATTTCCCGCAGGTGCGATCGATGATATGTTTGCCGCTTACTGCGATTTGCTCCAACATCTGGCCGATGATGATGCCATCTGGCACGAGCCAAATCCGCAACTACTGCCGCCAGCGCAATTAATAGCACGGCAGGCGGTGAATGCAACCGATGCACCGATTTCTGAGGCACTATTACACGAGCTATTTGCCGATCGCGTGTTACAACAGCCCGATAATATGGCCGTTATCGCTACGGGTAAATCCCTAACTTATCGAGAATTGAGCGAGCGCGCTAATAGCCTCGCTCGTCGCTTGCGACAGCTTGGGGCACAGCCGAATCGATTAATCGGCGTGGTGATGGAAAAGGGCTGGGAACAGATCGTTGCCGTGATGGGGATTTTGGCATCTGGAGGGGCTTACGTGCCGATCTCTCCCGATCTACCACCGGAACGCCTTCAATATTTACTCAAACATAGCGACATCCAGATCGTCCTCACTCAATCCTGGTTGGATGACAAATTACCTTGGGACGAGCAGATTCAGCGATTAGCGATCGATACTGAAGATTTAACAACAGAGAGTGCCGCGCCGCTCGCATCCGTCCAAACTCCCGACGATTTGGCGTATGTAATCTACACCTCCGGTTCCACTGGCTTACCGAAAGGGGTGATGGTAACACATCGGAATGTGGCTAACGTAGTAGTGTATACCAACCAACGGTTTCAGGTCGGATCTACCGATCGCATGTTAGCTGTAACCGCGCTCAATCACGACTTATCCGTGTATGACATCTTCGGACTGCTGGCGGCGGGTGGATCGATCGTCATCCCCGATGCGCTACTGGTGAAAGATCCCAACCATTGGGCGGAATTAATCCAGCGCGAACGTGTAACATTGTGGAACTCCGTCCCGCCGATGATGGAAATGTTGGTAAATGCCGTCGGCGATACCCCATTTACAACTAGTTTGCGCTTGGCGATTTTAGGTGGGGATTGGCTGCCACCGACGCTGCCAGAGCGGATTCGAGCCGTCGTGCCCGCGATCGAATTATTGAGTATTGGCTGCCCCACCGAAACTACAATCTGGAATATCGGTTATCAAATCGGCGCAGTCGATCCCACCTGGAAAAGTATCCCCTACGGGCAACCGATGGCGAACGCTAAGTATTACATCTTAAATCCAGCTTTAAATAACTGTCCCACCTGGGTAGCGGGAGAAATGTATTGTGCTGGCGTGCAGGTAGCCAAGGGTTATTGGCGCGATGAGGACAGAACGCAGGCGAACTTTATCATTCATCCGCGCACGGGCGAACGACTCTATCGTACAGGCGATCGCGGTCGTTATTTACCCGATGGCACGATCGAAATTTTGGGACGGGTAGACTTTCAAATCAAGCTACGCGGCTATCGAATCGAAGCTGGAGAAGTAGAAGCGGCACTGATGCAACATCCCGCCGTGCAAACTGCGATCGTCAAAGTCATCGGCGACAGCCAACAGGCGCGGTTAGTCGCTTATATCGTGTCTGGAAAACCGGATGTACCCACCGTCGAGGAACTTAGCGACTCCCTGGGGCGCAAACTCCCCGATTATATGGTGCCATCGAGTTTCATGTTTTTGGATGCCTTGCCACTATCAGTTAATGGCAAAGTTGACAGGCAAGCATTACCTACCCAATTGGATCTATTTCGATCGCGAGCTGTAGTTTATGCAGCTCCGCAGAATGAAATCGAACGATCGATCGCGTCCATTTTTCAAGAAGTATTAGAAATCGAGGAGATTGGAGTTACTAATAATTTCTTCGATCTTGGTGCCAATTCACTGTTGATTACCACAGTTTATCGCAAGTTAGGAGAAGTTTTACCAGATCGAATTGCGTCGATTTCGTTGGTTGATTTGTTTAATTATCCAACGGTGAGGGCTTTGGCTCAGCGGTTGATGCAGGTTAAGGATGTTAATGATTTGGGTCAGCAAAGTGTTGAGGATCGACAGAAGTTAAGTCAGGGGAAAGATCGG
Organism: Chamaesiphon polymorphus CCALA 037; assembly: GCF_003003845.1. Taxonomy (GTDB): domain Bacteria; phylum Cyanobacteriota; class Cyanobacteriia; order Cyanobacteriales; family Chamaesiphonaceae; genus Chamaesiphon; species Chamaesiphon polymorphus. The sequence continues at coordinate 5,425 of NZ_PVWO01000401.1, forward strand.
TTGAAGCAACGATTGGAAAGGTCTAAGTTGGCGAGTAAATAAGAGTGGGCATCAGATCCCCGACTTCTCAAAGAAGTCGGGGATCTGGATAACCT
>NZ_PVWO01000402.1 GCF_003003845.1 Chamaesiphon polymorphus CCALA 037
GCATTTGGTTGAGCTGGTGTCACTGCTGTCGGATTATTTTTGATGGCTGCCTGAGAATCACAGCTAGATAACAAAGCTATGATTCCCAGCCAAATAGTTTGCTTCAGGTACGGCTTCATCGGTTTTGGTTAACTTCTATGCTCTGAGCATAATCGGCAATCGATGGCTGGCACTATTCACAAAGGTCATCTCATTTCATGACATTTGTCACTGATGATTTTCCCTGCTCTAGATCGGACTGAATTTCTAGCAGTTTCGCTAAGGAGTTGAATGCCATGATACAGAGTGGAAAAGCACAATCTTCTGGCGATTTTAATTTCTTATTCAGGACTCGATCGCTACTTATCAAGGCATGAATCGGGTCGTATAAAGTCTTGGCGATCGCCTTTTGCTCTAGTAAAGCATCCATCAGATTCAACAAACTCTGCTGGCTTTTTCCGGAATTGTCGATCGCGAACGGTAACTGGCGAACTATCGATTCGATCGCCGTATAGGCTAAATTCGTCGCGTCGATATAATTATTTTCATGATACGCTGCCAGTGCCGACAGTAAATTTCGATCGTTCTGACTACCGTTTGCGATCGATTGGCGATCGAGCAAACCATATCGCTCTTTAATTGCTATTTCCGATTGGAAGTCATCAATCTTTACCCCATTTAAATCGATTTCATCCTTGCCAAATTTCGTCATTATACCATGACCAGATATACCTTCTGGTGTAAATATCCCTGAGATTTCAATGGGAAATTGAGTCATTTTCCCAAAGATCGCCAAATTGATACCTTTATAATATTGGACGGAAACTTTAGCTTCAAAATGAGGAGCTGAATCAGAGTTTTTCTCGTCGAGTCTGTAAGTTCCGTTGTATAAAAAATCGGTGTCTCCGCCTCTGATCGTCCCATCTTTGAAGGCTGCAAACCCACTACCGAGTTGCTTGCCATCTGCTTCAAAACTCAAGCTAAATATTCCTTCTGTCATCATAATTAACTCCTTAAATTAGTTGATAATTGATAATTGATAATTGATAACTGCGCTCCCCGCTCTCCCTTTCAAATTATTCATTTTCCAGTTCTGAGTTTTCGGAACTTAGTGGTGGAATGAAACTGTCGAGTTTCCGTAATGGTCGGTAGCTATACGCATACAAAGTAACCGCAACTTGAAGAATGCCCAGCACGATGAATAACAAAGCAATACCTCGCCCCGCTCCTACCCCCACGACCCGACCGACAGTATCGGCCAACGCGCCATTTTTGGCTAACAGTGGTTCAAAAATCCAATCCGTCAAAGGGCCAGCCATTAAATAGGCGATGGGGAGGGAAGATGCGGCAATCATTCCCTGTAGTCCAAATACCCGACCTTGGACTTCGACCGGAACATTGGAAATAAATAAAACTTCACTGATGCCATTAATCAGCGAAAAAGATAACATGCCCACAAAAATCGCGATCGTAATTAAGATACTCGATGGCTGTATTCCGGCCAGAATAATGGATAAACCCAGACACACTCCAAAAAACATAATTTTGGTGATTCGGTATTTCGCTCCACCAAAAAAACCGAGCAGGAGACCGCCAAATAGCGATCCAATACCCCCGATCGTCAGCATCGAACCAGCCGCAGAGCTGCTGAGAAATCCTAATACCATCGGTACTAATAATAGACTGACAAGTCCAATCAAGAAATTGATAACTGTGAAGTAAATTAGTAAAGATAAAATGTCTGGATGGGCTAACGTGTACTCCCAACCAAACCCTAGCTCGCTCCGCAAAGCCGCAAAAGCTGCCCAGCCTTGTGGTTGTTCTTCAACTTCTGCGGTATTAGTAGTAGGCAAATGAGTGGGAATTTTGACTAACAAAAGTGTGAATAGTGAAACTAAATAAGTAGCAAAATCAATCAGCAATACTCCTTCCATTTTCACCAATAATACTAGTGTCCCTGCTAATGCGGGAACGACTAAACTACCGATCGATTCACTAATTTGGGTCAAGCCAACGGCATTTTCTAAGTTTTTATCTGCAACCAGCAGTTTAGTACTAGTAGTCAGTGCCAACCTTTGAAAAACACTCACCGTTGAGATGAGGGTTGTGACGACAGCAACTTGCCAGACTTGTAAGTTGCCTGCGAAAAATAGGACAGCAACGAATCCGGTGCAGATCGCGGCAATGAAGTCGCTGCCGACGATCGTCGATCGCCGATCCCAGCGATCGACAAATACCCCCGCGATCGGGGAAATTAGAATCGGTGGGATGACATTAAATAGCGCGATTAAGGCATATTGAGTCACAGAACCAGTCTGTTGATACACCCATAAATCTAAAGCAAAGCTGGTGATACCCGAGCCGATTAAAGAAACAAATTGCCCCGACCAAATAGTCAGAAAAGCACGCATTTCAGTCAGCTCTCGCAGAAAATTCTTGACGATATTTTTAGTTGTCACAGTAATATTTCCATTGGTTTAGTGTTGCTGGGAGCGCGATCTCCATGCGACCGGAGCGAGAAAATTGGGCTTGGAGACTGCCAAAGATTAATCTAGAGCAGCATCGAAAGCGGCATTTAGTTGAGCCGACAATGCTATGACATGTGGTAGCCTCATCATGGTGTAGTGGTTGCCAGGGACTAAGTGTAAATCTACAGATTGGGTCGTAAACGGCTCCCACTCTAGATGTAAAGCTGCCGATATCCCATCTGAGCCATCCTCCTCCTCGCTGGCATGTAAGAAAGTGATGCGACCGTCATATTTAGCGATCGGTCGATAGGGCATAGCGGCTTGGGCTTTGTAGACGGCAATCAAGCCCTGGAGTTGAGTGATACTCATCCCGGCTGGCAACAGTTGAGCCGCTTGGAGTCGGGATTGGAAGTAACCGATTTGGGCTTCGGGATCTAGAGCGCGGAGCTGTTCTAGATCGACATTCAACGCTTGACCGTACATCCCCTCCACAATCGAAACCATCGTGTAGACCCACTCGGCTTCATCCATTTCTAGCAACGGCACATCTGCTACATCGGGTGCGCCAGCATCGACGATCGCCAGACAAGCCACGGTTTCGCCTTGCTGCTGGAGCTGGAGGGCAATTTCAAAGGCAACTGCACCGCCAAAGGAGTGTCCCCCTAAGTAGTAAGGGCCAGTCGGCTGGATCGTTTGGATGGCTTGTAGATAATCCCGCGCGATTTCGACCACACTTTGGTGCGGCTGAGTTTCACCGTCCAATCCTTGAGCTTGAAAACTGTAGAAGGGACGTTCTCGATCGAGATAATGGGCGAGATTATGGAGGTAGATCGGATTACCACCTGCGCCAGGAACGCAGAAGAAGGGCGATCGAGATCCTTGTGGTTTAATCGGCACCAACAATGACCGATCGACATCCTCGATCGGTTGCCAGAGCATGGCGGCCATTTCAGCAATGGTGGGATATTGGAACAGCATCGCCACGGGTAACTGGCGATCGAATCGCTGCTGAACTCGTGCGATCAGTTGGACGGCTAGTAGGGAATGACCGCCTAAATCGAAGAAATTAGCCTGGGTGCTGATGGGATAAACTTCTAAGACTGCCGACCAAATTTCGGTGAGTTGCTGCTCGATAAAGTTTGTCGGTGGTACAAAGTCAGCTACGGCACTCGTGCTGTCATAGTCTGGTGTGGGTAGAGCGCGGCGATCGATCTTGCCATTGGGTGTCAGCGGCAATTCGGACAGCGGCACAAAGGCGGAGGGGATCGAGTAGTGTGGTAAAGAGGTTGCTAAGAATTGGCGCAGTTCGGGCACGGTGGGTGGCTCGGTCGATTCGGTCACAAAATAACCGACTAAGTACTGGTTGCCAGACTCGCTCGATCGCATGTCTACTACCGCTTGAGTAATATGGGGATACTGACCGAGCTTGGCTTCGATTTCACCGAGTTCGACCCGATAACCCCGAATTTTAACTTGGCGATCGATGCGACCGAGATACTCCAAGTTGCCATCGGCGAGGTAGCGTGCCAAGTCACCAGTTTTGTATAGTCGATCGGTTGGGGTGGCACTAAATGGATCGGCAATAAATCGGGCAGATGTCAGATCGGGTCGTCGATCGTAACCTTGGGAGACCCCGGCACCACCGATATACAGTTCCCCCGCTACCCCGATCGGGACTGGGCGTAATAATTCATCTAGGACATAAAGATTGACATTGGCAAATGGTTTGCCGATCGGGACTAAAGCCTGAGCGGGAAAGCGATCGCTGTGAGTAGTTTCAAAGTAGCAACTATCGACAGTGGCTTCACTGACTCCATAGGAGTCGATTAAACGGCTATCGATACCACAAAGCTGCTGCCATTGCTGATATTCGCTCATGTACCAGCTATCGGAACCAACCACAATTACCCGCATCTGTGCCAGGTTTTGTCCGGTGCTCATCAGATAGTCTGCCAAGGGTCGCATTACTGCGGGCACAAATTCGGCACAGTCAATTTGTTCAGTTTGGATCAGTTGGTACAGGCGAGCGGGATCTAATAGTAAATCCCGAGGACAGATGGTCAGTTTGGCTCCACTGGCTAAGGCTCGCATGTAGTCGCCCGCAAATACATCAAAAGAGAAGCTAGCCATTTGTAAATGGCTGCGGGTATCAGTTTTTAACCGATAAGCAATTTCCCAACCATGATAAGCATTGACCAAATTGCGATGACTGACCATCACGCCCTTGGGCGTACCTGTAGAACCAGAAGTATAAATTACATAAGCTAATTGTTCTGGATCGATCTCTAGGTCGAGATTGTGCGGGTCGCCATTGCTAATTTCGGCCCAGTCCCGATCCAGATACACGGCCAACGCAGGCGGGTTGGGCAACTGGGTGGCTAGAGTCTGGGTGGGAATCAGACAGTTTACCTCAGCATTAGTCAGCATATAAGTCAGTCGATCGACTGGATAGCTGGGGTCGAGGGGGACATAAGTAGCACCAATCTTGAGGATCGCCAATACCGCCACCAAGACGATGCCAGAGCGTTCTAAATAAATGCCGACTCGTCCGGTGACACCTTGGGCTTGCAAATAATGGGCGAGCTGATTTGCTTGCTCGTTTAATTCTTGATAAGTTAAACGTCGCTCGTCCCAGACTAAAGCTACCGCATCGGGTCGCTCGCTCGTCTGGGCTTCGATCGCCTGATGGATACATTGCGCTGGATAAGTGTGTTGTGGCCCTTGACCAGCGCGGATGAGCTGCTGTTGTCGATCGGGGGAAAGCAATGACAATCGACCGAGCGGTGTTTGAGGATCTGCGATCGTCTCCATCACCAGATTTTCGAGACAATCTAGCATTTGGTCGATCGTCTCTGGGGTGAATCGACTCCGATCGAAACTAATTTCTAAGGTTAACGATTGCCCTGGAATTGCTGTGAGGTTGAGGGGATAGTTAGTTTGCTCCTGCATGTCCACATTCGCAATCTGTAAATCGTTGTGAGGATTGGGTTGCTCGCTCACGGCAGAGCCGATCGGATAGTTCTCAAACACGACAATGCTGTCAAACAGATTTTCACTGCGGGGCAC
>NZ_PVWO01000403.1 GCF_003003845.1 Chamaesiphon polymorphus CCALA 037
GTTTGTCAACTGGCTTGGCGATCTCGATTGGGATTATTCAGCAAAATTGCTGACTCTAGCCTCGATCGTTGCTTTGAGATAACCGGACTCGATCGAACAATTTGTCGATCGATCGCGGTATCCGAGGGGAGCTATCGGCAGAATAATTGGTTCCATCGCAGCAAGTTTGAGTCTTTGAGATGATTGGCTTTTTTTGCACAGAGCCTTCTGCTCAGGCAGAAGCTACGCCAACGCCAACTCGATTTAGTTAAATTGAGTCTTTAGTTTAGAAAAATTTGGTACTAGAAATCTAGCGATGATAAAGAGATTAGTTAATCCAATCGATCGACGTTGATATTTAACAGCGTAACTGTTGTTGTTAAAAATAAAATTGCAGTTTAGGTACTTCTACCAAAACGGTAAAAGCGACTTTTGCAGGGAAACTGACGACAACGATAGGGATAGATATTTATTAACGACAAAAATCGATCTATTTTACTGGTACGATAGGCGCGACAGATGCGACCCGTTCCACATTTGGGACATTTGTGAGCATCGATTGATTGATTATTAACTACCATTTGTATAGCACCTTAAGTGGAAGATTGTAGCGATAGTATACCCAGCAAAATTAGACAGCTAACACTTTGGTGCGATCGGAAACTTTAATTTGGAAAGAAGGTTTCTTCCCATCCAATTTTTGCAATACAAATATTGTAACAGGTTGTCATGTCAACAGCTAAATAGCTGAAATTAATTATTAATAATCTCAATAATGGCGATCCCAGAATAGCTACGCACTCGGCAAATTGTCTAAAGAGTGGTTATTTGCATGGTAATTGTCGCAACACCGAACTTGCCAGCCAGAGGGCAAGCGAGTGACACCACCCCCATCTAAAATGTCAGTTATCGATCGCAATCGCTAGTTCCGAAGTTGCTGGCAAAGACGATCGATCGCGAGACTCGGATCGCGCCAATGAGGATCGATCGTCAAGATTGGCAACAGCTTCTAACACAAAGGGGTAGCTAGTTTGCTATTCTGGAGGTTATGTCTTTCGAGCTATGCTCGTGGATATAGGGTAGGAGCGGGTTTTATCCGCGTTCGCCACTAGCCACGCTATATAAAATAACGATAAATTAAAAAATGACAGAGATCGGTCAAGAACCACTATTATTACGTGCGGCCAAAGGTGCCACACTCGATCGTCCGCCAGTTTGGATGATGCGCCAAGCGGGACGCTATATGAAAGTCTATCGGGATTTACGCGATAAATATCCCTCATTCCGCGATCGCTCCGAAAAACCCGAACTCGCGATCGAAATTTCCCTCCAACCCTGGCGCGCCTTCGAGCCAGATGGCGTCATCATGTTTTCCGACATCCTCACGCCCCTACCAGGCGTCGGCATCCCCTTCGATATCATCGAAAGTCGGGGGCCAATTATCGAGCCAGCAATTCGCTCTCAGGCGCAAATCGATGCCCTCCATCCCCTCAATCCTGAAGAGTCGCTGCCCTTTATTAAAGAAATCTTGGGCACCTTACGCCGCGAAGTCGGTAATAAATCTACAGTCCTCGGTTTCGTCGGCGCACCCTGGACATTAGCAGCATACGCGATCGAAGGTAAAAGCTCCAAAGACTATGCCAACATCAAAGGGATGGCATTCCGCGAACCTCAGATGCTCCATAGTCTACTCGCAAAAATCGCCGACGCGATCGCCGTCTACGTTCGCTATCAAATCGATTGCGGTGCTCAAGTCGTCCAAATGTTCGACTCCTGGGCGGGACAACTTAGCCCCCAAGACTACGAAACCTTCGCCCTTCCCTACCAGCAACGCGTCGTTCGCCAAGTTAAGGAAACTCACCCAGATACGCCCCTGATCCTCTACATCAGCGGTAGTGCGGGCGTATTGGAACTAATGGGTAAATCTGGTGTCGATATCGTCAGCCTCGATTGGACGGTAGACATGGCAGTCGGACGCCAACGGATTGGGACGCATTTAGGCGTACAGGGCAATATGGATCCATGTGCATTGTACGGTTCTGAAGATTTCATTCGCGATCGGATCGTCGATACCGTCCGCAAGGCTGGCAAAACCGGACATATCATGAATCTCGGTCATGGTGTCTTACCAACAGTACCAGAAGAAAATGTCGCCCACTTCTTTGAAGTCGCCAAGAATGTCGATAAATTACTCTAACCTTTTGGAGTAGTATAAAGATTAAATATCCTCTCTATCTTTCATAAGTTAGGGAGGATTTTAATGAGGATTTAAACTAATGCGTTATGCCACGATTGTTGAAAAAACAACCAATAACTATTCTGCTTATGTGCCAGATTTACCTGGCTGTATTGCCACTGGTACGAGCATAGAAGAGGTGCTCAGTCAAATTCAATCTGCAATTTCATTTCATTTAGAGGGCTTGCAGTTAGAGGGTTTTCCTATTCCTGAGCCGACTACTGTGGCTCTCCAGCAGTTATGGTGATAAGCAAGACTTATTGAAAAGGGTAAAGGGGTTTTGATGACATACTAACATTGCTGTTTAAGTATCTATTTCCCCAAAATAGCTGGAGAGCCTTCCTGAGCCGACTACTGTTTGCGAATATATTGAAGCGGCTTGAATAGTCGATCGACAATGAGTTAAGTCTCTATATCTACTTTATTGTCTCTAAATGCTCTCTTTTTTGCCGAGCGACGTTTTGCAGATTCATATTTATTAAACCAATTTTTATCCGATCCGAAGTGCATACTTGGTGCAGAAGCTAAATGCGGATTAACGCCACCATCTCGGCGAACCATCGCACCATTAAAAGGACAGTGTATATTTGTCTGGTTATACCTTGAATAAATTCCAAAGTTACGATGTTTGATTCTTTTAGCTTTGAGAATTTTTTCTTGATTTTCAATAATTTTGCCCCACAGTTTCGACTCGTCACCATTAGTTAAAGTTTCTCCTAGCGTCGATACGGCAATATACGTATATGGATCTTTGATTTGCAAGAATTCAAAGAATTTGGCAAACTGCTGATGTGCTAAATCTCTAATCGCAATTTTCTGAGTTAAGTCTAGTTTATTATTTTCAATAATCGATCGATATAAGGCTAAGGGATTGAAATCTGTATATTTTTGATATCGATCGAGAATATAGATATACTCTCGATATGTTAATCGATTGAATTTAATGCCTATTTTCATCGCAACAACCTTCTGTCAACTGTAACTAGCAACTTGGAATAAAGACTGACTACAGCACGATCTCGATAATTTACGGAAACTGGCATGACTCGATTGAAGAGATTCTAAATAGACTTCCAAAATTCCATGCACGATCGATCCAGTTTTCATTCTATCTGGCACAGCTTCCGCTATATTCTCCTCCTTCCATTTGCTCTTCTGACTGGCTGCATCCAACCAAATCAAGCTAGCTCTACATTTGAGGAATCTACTGTGGCTCCTGGCATTAAAATGTGGACTAATGCAGCAAAGAAAACCTACGTCATCGAAGCAGATCTGAGTAAAACCACGCTTCGCAGTATCAGCGGCGCGCCGACTTCAGCTGGAAAAGTCGGGCAAATGAAGTTCGACGAATTTTGGGCGCAAAATAGCAATAACGGTGCGCTGCAAGTATTAATTAACGGCACCTTTTTTCAAACATATAACAAACCTACTGGCATTGCCTTCGGCTTAAAACAAGACAACCGACTCATCACCTACGGCTACGGTTTGAATGAGTTTCCAGGCCAAACCATGACTGTAGCCTGGTCTGATGGTAAGATTGCGATCGAACCTTACAGCCGCAGTACTTTCGATGGCACAATGCCCAACGTCGTCGGCGCACTAGCCCCCACTGCTGGCAAAAATGCCAATAGGGCACTCCCCCGCAACTTTATCGGCATCAAAAACCCACGCGCTGACAACATTTATAGCACCGTCTTATTATTCATCAGCCCTGCTGCGAGTCAAAGTGAAGCCGAGCAAACATTACAGAAATTTGGTGCGGAGCGCATCGCGATGTTAGATGGCGGACAGAGTACGGGTTTAATTGTCGGTGGCAAATCGATGATGCAACCCAAAACTAGAATTCCCCAAACGATTGGGATCTTCACCAAATAACGTAGATCGATATATCGCTATATCTTGCCCAAATCAGCGATCTCTACACGGTTATATTTACTCCCAATAATCTTCCCATCGATCGGCAAAAGCTGCTTTGAGCTTGGCTAAATAAGCATTAGTTTTAATCTTGGCCATCCATAAATCTTGGCCGCCCGTGCCGCCTTTACAAATCACACCTTCATCGACTTGATATTTACCCGATCGGACATCTTCGGTAAATTTTCCGGTTAATTTACCCCGATAAACTACTCTAGCGATCGAGAGATGTTGGAAGTCATCAACAAATTGAAACGGACTAATAAAGCCAAAATCTTCCAACCACACATCAAATAGTCTCAATTCTTTGGAATCTTCAGGTCGATGTAATCCGGCAAAAGAATTAGAGCCTAAAAACTCCATAAAAACTTTGATTTCTCGAACGTTTTGATACTGAGATCGATCGAGAAAAACTCGTTCCAAATCGCTGGCCCAGTCGCGATCGAAGACATCGGTACATTCGCTCAAATGTTGGTGTTTGGCTTGAAAATCGCCGATGCCCGCAGGAGTTAGATTAAACACATCGCGTCTGGTACCGAAAGCGTGCCAACCAAAATCTCGATCCCAATCCCAATGCATATTGGTACCGTCGTATTTTTCAAATGCGATACACTTACCATCGGGACAATTACGGCTATCGGGGATTTTAGGATAAAATAACATATTGAGGCGATTGACTAAGCAAAAGGCTCTATTGGTGTTGCGTCGGGATAAAAAGTAACGATCGCATTATCTTCTTTGACAAATACTGCTGGATAAGTATGTCCCGAATCGACATCGACGACGGCAACAGTGTAAGTAGATCGAGGACGAGCTTTCTTTTTAAAAGCTTGGGTAGCAGCAATTAATAACTCGGCGGCATCGGTAACTAAAGCATAACCATTGCGACGATCGGCTAATAATCTATCCCCGTATTTTACCAAGACACCAATTGTATAAACAACCCCATCGATCGTTTCTTCTTGATGCTGATTATTAGGCATTTTACCTGCTAATCCTTGCTCTTGCAGTTGCAGATAGCGTCCGACATAATGCATCCCTTTCAACTGTTCGCGCTCGATACTCCCGCAAAAAATATGCTCGAAACCATCGCGTTTAAACCAGATCTGAGTTAGATCTTCGAGAAATTCTGTTTTGCTATTTCTCCCTGCAAATATCTCACCATCTACAGCCTGCTGAATGCGCTGGAGTACTTCTGGATATGCCTTCAATAATGCTTTAAAATCGTCAGCAGCAGGGTGAGATCCTAAAATACCACAAACTTGTAAGATATCTCGATCGAATGGCGATAATTGGGGCGGTGGGGGCGTGATATCGACGGCAATTCCCTGGGGGACGTGATGGACTTCGGGATTGTC
>NZ_PVWO01000404.1 GCF_003003845.1 Chamaesiphon polymorphus CCALA 037
TAAATGGTTTCGCCTACTTGTCGAGAAATGCTTAAACTATCTTCATCCAGTTTACTATTATCCCGCCCACCTACTTAAACTGAAAAATAAAGAAACAGTAGCCACTGGTATCGAGCGAGCCGTAGACGCCTTTCTGGGCTTATTTGATGGCAAAAATATCGGCAAGATGGTCGTGAAGCTCGATTAATTTAAGTGTCGATAATTAGCTACACTCGATCGCAAGATAGTAATTGAGGAGAGCGGATGAGTCAGACAGAACGGGAAAAAATGCTGGCAAACGAGCCATACTTTTCGATCTCCGATCCCGAACTGCAAATGATGATGGCAGCAGCCCAAGAGCTGCTGTATCCCTTCAATCATTCGCGTCCCGACGAATACGATCGACGAGCAGAAATTATTAGCAAGCTATTTGGATCGATCGGCAAAAATTTTACAATTAAGCCACCTTTTATGTGCGACTTTGGTTGCCATATTCATGCCAAAGATAATTTGTTTATCAACTACGATTGCGTCATTTTAGATTGCAACGAAGTTCGCATTGGTAATAATGTCATGTTCGCGCCCAAGGTGCAGATTTATACTGCCTATCATCCCCTCGATCCGGAAATTAGAAGATCCGGTTTGGAAATGGCCGCACCGATTACGATCGAGGATGATGTCTGGATTGGCGGTGGGGCGATTGTATGTCCTGGTGTCACCATCGGCGCGGGTACTACCATTGGTGCGGGTAGTGTCGTCACCAGAAACATTCCAGCGAATGTTGTGGCGGTCGGCAATCCTTGTCGCGTCATTAGAAATCTTTACAATTAATTAATAGTCGATCGTTGGCAGCACCTCACAATCATAATGCAAAGATTCAATCTCACCGTATTCAGACAATTTTGGGCGATCGCCAAATCTTATTGGTCGAGCGATGATAAATGGCGCGCGCGGGGGTTGTTACTCGCCGTCATCGTGTTGTCGTTGGGCTATACCGGATTGAGCGTCCTGCTCAATAACAAACGCGGCGTGCTAATTTCGGCACTATCGGCGCGCGATGAGGCAAGATTTTGGCAGACGATTTTGGTGTTTACTGGGACATTAGTCGTGTATGCGCCGCTGTTTGCTGGCTACGTCTATTTGCGCGACAGGTTGGGTGTCGAGTGGCGCAAATGGTTGACCAATTCGTTTCTCGATCGCTACTTTCAGAATCGATCGTTTTACAATCTCAACTATGCCGAAGCCAATATCGACAACCCCGATCAACGGATCGCCGAAGATGTCAAAAGCTTCACTCAGGAGTCGCTGACGCTGCTACTAGCCCTCGTTGATTCAGTTCTGGCGATCGCGGCATTTACGAGCGTCCTGTGGGGCATTTCGCCACCACTAATCTTGTTTTTGGTAGGCTATGCTCTTGTGGGTACTTTGGCAACGGTAGGGATCTTCGGACAGCCGTTGATGCGGCTCAATTTCGAGCGACTCAAAAAAGAAGCTGATTTCCGCTTTAGTTTAGTCCGCGTGCGCGAAAATGCCGAAGCGATCGCGTTTTATCAGGGTGAAGGCTACGAAGCCGATCGAATTCAAAGTCGTTTTGCTGAAGTATTCGACAACTTTAAACGGTTGATTTTTTGGGAACTAAATCTCAATATTCTCACCAATGCTTACGAATTCATTCCCTTCATTCTTCCCGCGATTGTCGTCGCACCTGGCATTTTTGCAGGCGAATTAGAAGTTGGTAAAGTAACCGAAGCTCAAGGAGCTTTCATCCGAATCTTTTTCTCTCTCAATTTAATCGTCTCTCGCTTTCAATCTCTGACCACTTTTGGTGCGGGTGTCGAACGTTTGTACACCTTCATGCAATCTTTGGAAGGTACAGTCGCCACCGATTCACAATCTGAAGATGCGATCCAACCGACGATCGAAACAGAAGTGCTCTGCGCCACCGATGAGCCAGTAGTCGAGAGACTGGAACTCGATCGCATGACCCTCCAAACCCCCAACCGCGAACGCACTTTAATCGAAGATTTGTCGATCGAATTACCGCCTGGTGAAGGTTTACTCGTCCGAGGGCCGAGTGGTTGTGGGAAGAGTTCTTTACTGCGCGCGATCGTCGGCTTATGGGATGCAGGTACGGGCAAAATTATTCGTCCGCCATTAACAGAAATGCTATTTTTACCCCAACGACCTTATATGGTATTGGGCACATTACGAGATCAAATGTTGTATCCACATATGGATGCCGAAGTTGAAGATAGTTATCTAAGCAAGATTTTAATTCAGGTTAATTTACCCAATCTAGAACAACAACATGGGGGCTTTCATACCGAACAAAATTGGGCACAGGTATTATCTTTAGGCGAACAACAGCGGTTGATTTTTGCTCGCTTGCTGATTAATAAACCTCGCTATGCAATTTTGGATGAGGCGACTAGCGCGCTGGATACGCAAAATGAGAAACAATTATATCAACAGCTTCGCGATTCGGGGATGACATATTTAAGCGTCGGACATCGCGAAAGTTTGAGTGATTATCACCAGTCAATTTTAGATCTTTCTACCGATCGAAATTGGTCTTTAACCGCTGCGTCTAGAGAGTAATGGGTAGATGGGTAGATGGGTAGATGGGTGGATGAGTGGATGAGTAGATGGGTAATAGAACGGCTCTCGCTCACCGCTGTCTTGTCTTGACGCACACAAACGGGAGGGAACCTCCCGTTCGATGCGTCGCTGATTTGCTAACCCGTCGGGAAACCCGACAAGCGCAAATCGCTCCCCGCTCCCTACCCCCCAAATCTCTGCCTAAATGAGGATGAGGCGAAATAGCGATCGACTCTACGATAGTCACCAAGACCAATACTTATCCAACTGCTGGGAATTCCAACAGTTACTATCCATGAATCCTGAAGCACCTCAAGCGGATAGATTAATTGCTACTACTCGCAAAGAACAACTGCGAGTAATCTTAGCAATCTGTATCATCGTCGTGGGAATTATGCACTTTGCCGTACCGGATCCCTTCGTCAAGATCGTGCCAGACTATCTGCCTTATCATTTGGAGTTAGTATATATTAGCGGCTTCTTTGAAATTTTAGGTGGCATTGGGATATTGGTACCGCCAGTCAGTCAAGCTGCTGCTTGGGGCTTACTATTACTGTTTATTGCCGTTTTCCCCGCAAATATTAACATGGCAATAAATGAAATCGATCTGCCACATATCCCAGATTCATCGGTATTGCGTTGGGGAAGATTGCCACTCCAAGCTGTATTGATTGCTTGGGCGTGGTGGTACACGCGCGCGGATGATTTGGAAGAACAAGTCTCTCTAATTCCCTCACGGTGGATAAAATCGCTGGCATTAAGCCAGAAGGCTGAAGGCATCGATTCGCGTTTATCCTGAGGGAGCAACTGAGCCGACGAAGCTTATCTATTGTTGTAATACTTCTTGAAGAATTGGGATTACCTACCCCCTAGTACTGTTGGTTATCCGATCCTCGCTTGAAGATCGGCTCTAACCCGCATCAAAATTTGGCCGAGCTGATTTTGACCAGTTCGATCGATGCCACAGCCCCAGAAGCTATCTACTGGCGAATCTTCAATGATTTCGGCATCTAAGGTAGCGAGCAAAACCTGCTGAATATCTAAATGACAGCTAAATTTTTGCCAGACAGCACGATACATGATCTCGCATTTTCGTAGATCCCAATCGGGATGGTAGTAATCTTGACAACTACGGCCAATTTTTGCCGCCAATTCTGGGGTGGGTGCGGCTTGAATTTGCGTCATTAAGTACTCGAATTGAGTACCACAAAATTTGTGCGCTTGATAGTAGTGTTCTACCGTTGCCCAATGCTGGCTGACTAACTCCTTTGCGGTGTCTCTGGGCATCAGAATCGAGTGTGGCGAGAAATTGGAAAAGCAGCCGTATGGCTCATTAACCTTGTAGAAGTAAATTCTCAATGGATACTGACTCACTCTGCTGTAGGTGAAATATTAGAGGGTAGGGGCGACATATAGATTATCCCTACATTTAATATCGCTGCTCTTACCCTCAATTTTCACCCAAATATGGCGATCTCGATCGCTAAACTTAATTAAAGATGCCTGCTTACTTAATTAGTAATGCGATCGCGGCTTGGGTTTGGGGTAGACTATCGATGACGATCGCCGTGCATAGTAGCATCATGTACAAGATCGAGTACTTAAACATGGATTTAGCGGGAGTTTTTTCGGTGGGAGCTTGAAGTAACTGCCAAGCTTCATAGATAAACAATCCGCCCAAACCAATTGCTGAAATACCGTACACGATGCCAGCAGCACCCAATGGATACACCAGTAGCAGTGTTGAGGGAACTAGTAATAAGGTATAAATCCAGATTTGCTTGGCAGTGGCAGCTTCGCCGACGACTACAGGTAACATCGGAATGCCGACTTTGGCATAGTCATCTTTAATCATCAACGATAGTGCCCAAAAATGTGGGGGCGTCCACAAAAAGACGATCGCAAATAAGATCCAAGCTTCCAGGCTCAAGCTATTAGTAACTGCCGCCCAACCAACTAAGACGGGAATCGCACCCGCCGCACCACCAATGACGATATTTTGGGGCGTATGACGTTTGAGGAGGTGGGTATAAATCCACATGTAAAATCCAATTCCGGCCATCGCTAATAGCGCGGCTAAAAGGTTGGTAAAAACAGTCAAGATTGTAAATGATAATGCTGCTAAAACTGTGGCAAAAATCCCCGCATGGAGTGGTTTGACGCGACCGGAAGGAATGGGACGATTGCGAGTCCGTTCCATTGCATAATCGATATCTCGATCGTAAATACAATTCATAGTTTGGGCAGAAGCTGCCGCTAGCATTCCACCGATAACTGTGACCAAAAACAAGACCGGATCGGTATTACCATCTGATGCCAACCACATTGCAGCGGCGGTAGTAATCAGTAGTAAAGGAATAATTCTCGGTTTAGTAAGTTGGTAATAACTCTGAATAACTTGCAGGAAACTTTGGTGTTTGCTCTCGACAGATGGATTGAGAATCTCTTGCATATGTGGGAATTAGGGGTGTTTACCGCAGCGGTACAAATGGGATCGGTGAAAATTTTGAGCTGTTAGCTATTCTTGACTGGCAAGTTGGGAATTCTTTAGTCGCAAAGACGATACGGTGAGTACGACTAGCGTCCCGAGTAAAGCGGCTCCGATGGTTTGATGGAGTACTGTGAGTGGTTCGACTTGAAGATGCAACTTAAAAGTAGCAACACCTAGCAATATTTGACAGATTAATAATCCTGCTGTGATTTGTGCCAACCGCTGAGAGTATTTGGGTGCATTTGAGTTGCGCCATACCGAGATAACTACCGCGACACAGCTCAGTGTCGCAGGTACTACGCCAATAATGTGAGCGTTCATCACCGTACACAGTTCGGAGTTACCAAAACATTGATGCAGTGCCCATCTAGAGCCAACTAAACCACCCAGGATACTTTGAAT
>NZ_PVWO01000045.1 GCF_003003845.1 Chamaesiphon polymorphus CCALA 037
ACTCCCTCCCCTTTATAAGGGGAGGGCTGGGGTGGGGTAACGGGACTACAATCGTTACCAATATATTTGTGTATACGCGGCAGCTTTTCAAGAGTGATTTAGCGGATGCAATCGCGCTGAGGTCTCCTCATCGTGCGTTGCACCAAGCAGGGGGATTCTCTAGGGACTGAGCAGCAAACTATATTTTCCAAACCTCACACACAACTCACTATTAGGAGCATCCGCCATGAAATCTCAACTTCCCCCCAACTCAAATTCTTCGTCCCAGTCTGAAGAATCGGCACTGCGACGACTAGAGCAGAGCGCAGAGCCAACAGCAGCACCCCAAACTGCCTTCAAATCCAAAAAACTATTCTACGGTTCGCTGTTTCTAGGTGCGATCGCTCTAGCTCTACTCTCTCCGCATTTCTCAGGTTGGTACGCCTACCTCACCGAACTGGTGGGTCACATTCAAAACCCTTACCACCAATGGTTAGAGCAGCAGAATACCAGCGATCCATTCGTACTCATCCCACTCGCGTTTGTCGGCGGATTAATTGCAAGTATTTCCCCCTGCATTTTGTCACTCCTGCCCGTCAACCTGAGCTACATCGGCACGTTGAAAATTACCTCTCGGTGGGCTGCTTTTAACAAAGCTGGATTGTTTGTGCTGGGAGTGGTCACGGTGTTCAGTTTATTCGGGCTGTTTGCTTCATTTGCCGCAGCGGTGTTAGTCGATTATCGTGGCTATTTTAATGTCGTTGTCGGTGCGGTGATTCTATTAATGGGGTTGAGCTTTGCTGGCGTAATTCACCTGCCTTTGCCCCAGCCAAAAGCGTCGGTGTCGGCAGCGGGGCCTTATGGTGTGGGACTCACCTTTGCATTGGTGAGTTCTCCCTGCTCCAGTCCGGTGCTATTTGCCGTCATTGCCGCTGCTGCTGCCAGTGGCTCTCAACTTCTGAGTGTGATAACGCTAATGAGTTATGGATTGGGATACACTGCTGTCATCTTTTTTGCTAGCTTGTATGCCGGATTAATTAAGCAAAGCCGCACACTGTTGGGGCAATCTGACTGGGTGATTCGGGCGGGTAGTGCGGCTCTAATTCTGGCGGGTGGCTTCTATCTCATCAATGGGATTCGCTGGTTTTTGTAGCTCCGTCAGCATTCGGTTCTGCTACGCTAAAAACAAGGATTTGAAAGATGTCCCAACGCATGAAGGCGATCGCAAATATATGCCAGAGTCAACTTTTTTAGGTCGATCGAAGAGAGTCAAGCTGAATGCGTGGCGGCAATGGCAAAAAGCGTTGATGGGCGTAAGATCGCGCCTGCTGATCTGGTACTTCCTGCTGACGCTGTGCATTACCCTCAGTTCGGTATGGGCAACCTTCAAGATCTTTTGTGCCTCAGAAGAACAGCACGCCAGCGTGCGATTGCAGCGAGACATCAATGCCTTGCAACAACAGATCGATCGCACTAATCCAAACGCGCTCACCACTGCGGCTTTAGTCGAAACGATCGATAAATTTACCAGCAGCCAAGTACCAGACCCTTATGAGTCGCTCGTCCTGGTAACGAACGGGCAGGTGCATTCCAGTCAGAACGCCAAACTGCCGAGCGTCCTCCAGGATAACCCCGATCTGATGCGGCAATGGGCGCAGCCCCACTCGAACCGATCGTTTGTCCGCGAAAACTATATCATTCGGGTGGTGGAGCCGCTGCCAACGAACGGAGAAAACGCGATCGTGATGGGGTTATACGATGCGACGTTACGTTACCAGATGGGCAACAAAACTCTGGATCTAGTCATCGAAGTAACCCTGGCCATGATGGGATTATTTATGGCGATCGCGTGGCTCACAGCGGGGCGCATTCTCTCACCCCTGCGGCAGTTGACCGATACCGCCAAGCTGATTAGCGAAACCGATCTGTCTCAACGCATGAATGTTCGAGGCACCGATGAAATTGCCGAACTAACGCTTACCTTCAACCAGATGCTCGATCGCCTTCAGGCGGCGTTTACCAGTCAGCAAGACTTCATCAAAGATGTCAGTCACGAATTGCGAACGCCGATTACGATTATTCAAGGACACCTAGAACTCTTGGGCGACGACCCCGAAGACCGCGCGGCGACTGTGGCGTTGGTGCGCGACGAGCTAAAGCGGATGAATCGCTTCGTTACCGATCTATTATTGCTAATGAGAAGCGAACGCCCCAATTTTTTGCGGTTGAGTGCAGTCGAGCTGGAACCGTTTACGCAAGAATTGTTTGCCAAGGCAAGGGGAATGGCTGCACGGGACTGGCAGCTAGAAGCGATCGGATCGGGCGAAATCGTCGGCGATCGCCAGCGATTGACGCAGATCGTGATGAACCTAGCCCAAAACGCTACCCAATATACCCACAGGGGAGAGACGATCGCCATCGGCTCGGCAATTGTGACTTCTGGCATAAATTGGCCGAAACGGCCAACTTATGCTTGACAAATACAAGTACCTATCCAGAAAAATCTCAATAGCAGTAGCTCACCCCCAATAATGTTAGCCAACTGGATCTCGCTGTGGATTGCGCTGTCTGACACGCCTTGCAATACTGTTCGGTTAGACAGTTAGACAGCGATCGAGTGCTGGCGATCGAATGTTGCTGACCACCGCTCATTGGCGGCGAGAACAGCGCGAAGCTTGCGCGCCGTCTTCGACGGTCGAGTGTTGTAGGCTTACCAGCCCAGCCCTTTCAATGCGAACAAAATAACTAGCTTGTGATGGCGTAAACCCGTTACTAAATCACTCGATATTAGTGGTTGAGTGCCCCTCCTCGATCGATTTACGAGCGATTTATCGATCGAGGAGGGGCACGCCATAATTGCATCAACCTCAAACCCGCACAATATGGCGATTGCCTCCCAAAAATCAACCATAACTTGGCTGAGAATTCTTGAAAAAGGCCGTTTTCATCGAGGCTAACACACAATTCTCAAAAAGAACTCAAAGCCTTTTTATGCTTGATTTTTAGAACTCAATGCCAAGTTATGATTGAAAACTCGATCGGAGCGATAGCCTAAAACGACGTATTTTCGTTATTGCGAAGCCAACTTATGGTTTACGACTGATTAAAGTCAGTGAAGAGGTCGCCCCCTCCACTGCTCTCCAAAACGGAACGTGATGGTTTTCCATCATTCCGCTCCTCAGTAAAACGGTTATTGTCATTAAAACGTCATTACCAACATATCGTCTTGCCAGAACCAAGATTCTGTTTTAACTGGTGGCTTAGGCTCAACACTATTGCAGTTAGATTTTGTGCCAGAACTGCCATCATGGACAGTTTTTATATCGTGACAATGCCGATGAAGTAGTTGCCAATTATCATATTTATCCTTTCCACCAATAGATTTTGGGATGATGTGGTCAACTTCTAGCAAATCTCCATCTTTGAAGTAGTTATTACAGTGGGGACACTTTCCTTTTTGGTTTTTAAGCAGCGTAGCTACTCGATTAGACACTTCTGGATGATTCCCCATTCTTGTACTCCAGTAAACCCAATTTCCATCATAAGGTGAAGATGTGCCTTTGACTTTTACATAACGTCGAATTTTCACCGAGTTATGTTGTATTAGCTTTAGAATATTATTTCCTTGACTGGATGCAAAGACCCAATTGGCATTATTAATACTTCTAAAGTATTTATGGCAGATCCATTTTCTTCCTTTAGTTCTATGACGGTGGATTCCCCATTTAAGAAGTTTGTAGAACAATAATGAGTAGATTTTACTAAACACTTTTGTACTACTCACAGTAGAGAAGTAGTTGCACCATCCTTTGATAATCGGGTTGAGTGCTTTGATTAGAGCGGATTGGCTTAAACCTTTTCGCTTATTAATCTCATCTACTAGTTTTCTATAGTGTCTTTTTTGACTTGCTCGGCTGGGTCTGATAATGGTCGAAAATCCTAATAAATTGCCATTAGTAGTCTTACCCGATCTGTATTTTCCAGCAGGAAATTGACGAATATTGAAACCTAGGAAATTGAATCCAGGCGATCTGTCATTTAGTGCATTCAGGCTATGGACTATTTTTGTTTTACTAGTCTTTAGTTCCAATCCCAGGTCATGCAACCACTCTTCTACAGCTTTTTTACACATGCTTATTACCTCTAAATTCTCGTGAAGAATTACAAAGTCGTCTGCATATCTGATACATGAAATTGATTTTTCTTTATGCCTAATCGGTAATTGATAACCATTAGAACGTTTCAAATCGAATTTTGGGGCTAAACCCGTAATCAATTCCTCTAGACCATGTAAGGCAATATTCGCTAAAAGTGGGCTTAAAACACCACCCTGCGGGGTACCTTCAATTGTCGGGAACAGCTTCTTTCCATCCATAACACCAGCTTTCAACCAAGCTCGGATTTGTCTCCGTAGGGTCGGGAAGGTATTTAGTTTTAATAGAAGTTTTGTGTGGTTAATGCGGTCGAAGCATTTACTAATATCAGCGTCTAAGACAAATTTTGATTTGCTTTTAATACTGTTAAATATTGCCCCAATTGCATCATGACCCGAACGTCCTGGACGAAAGCCATAACTGTTTGGCTCAAAGCGAGCCTCCCATTCTGGTTCTAAAACCAGTTTGACTAATGCTTGCAAGGCGCGGTCTTCCATTGTCGGTATTCCTAAAGGTCTTTCCTCCCTGGTTCCAGGTTTGGGTATCCAAACTCGACGGGTTGGTTTTGCTTTAGTACCCAGTTTAATTTTATTTACCAAGATGAGACGTTGCTTTGGGGTTAGTGATTTAATACCATCCACTCCTGCGGTCTTCCGACCTTGATTCTCCTGGGTGACTCGACGAACCGCTAATAGCCTTGCTGTCCAAGAACTTATCAATAATTTCTGGAGTCTGCGAACTAACTTGACATCGCCACGATTAGACGCTTGGAAAATCCGCTTTTGTAACTTGAAAACGCTACGCTCTAGCTTACGCCAGTTAGTTTCGTTCCATCTATACATCGGACTAATTGCCGTGTTCATAGCTTATTTATTACTACTTGTAGCTTTTCCTGCCGTGATACCGTGTGTACGTCTGCATATCCAATCCATTACAGATTGGCGTTAGCTTCTTACACAATCTCTATCATTAGATACCTACTGAAAGTAGAGGTTACGTCTTAACTGACTTCTCAAAGTATTCGACCTCTCTGAGAGTAATCTAATGAGTTATTTCGTTCCAAATAACCATTGTTTTGTGACCTTAGAATGACATCTCTTCACCGAGTAGATAGGTGACGTTCGGTATAAATATGACGACATTTATACCACCTTTACTACTAATGCCCTTTTGGGACTCCCAGCGCATATAGCCTGATTTCGCTGGTTCCATATGACGATGATTTGAGCGATGTCTTAGCAATTGTTATTCATAGTCACTTACTTACGGACTACCAAATTAGGCTATCAGTAGTTTTCCGCTTTTATTCCCGCTTTATCGATTGATGGTTAGTCGCTACGGTAGGGAATATGTTTTCACTCTAACGTCTAGAGGATAGGACTTGTGATTTCTAGGATAATCTCACTCACCTATAAGGTTATTTAGTTGTCATCTTTAGGGGATTAAAGTGCGAACTCGACTCATAAATGAGTTACCCTAAAGAAGCTAATCGTCCCCCGATTATTCGGTTTAGATTAAACGAATCGCACCGCCAAATTATGCCAGAAGTCACAGCAATCGACAATGGTAACGTCAGATTCTGGGTGCGCGATACGGGCGAAGGCATTGCCCTAGAAGACCAGGAACGCATCTTCAATCGGTTTGCCAGAGGCTCGAACAACGAACGGCGATCGGATGGGTCTGGATTAGGATTATCGATCGTCCAAGCACTCGTCAAAGCGCATCACGGTCGGTTGGAGTTGTTCAGTCGGTTAGGCGAGGGCGCGAACTTCACTGCGATCTTCCCCAGTCACAGACCCGAAGATGGTCGATCGCTGGCACCCGATCGCCTCAAGCTGCCATCTGCCTTACACTCGGAGAGAATGCCATGAATCGACTGTTGATTGCCGAAGACGAAGCCCGCATTGCCGCTTTTTTAGAGAAAGGATTTCGCGCGCAGGGATTTACTACCACTGTGGCGAAGAACGGGCACGAGGCGATCGCGATGGCGCGGAGCGATGATTTCGATCTGCTGATTCTGGATCTGGGGCTACCAGGGAAGGACGGCTGGCAGGTGCTATCAGAAATACGCGGACGGGGAGAGCGGCTACGAATTATCGTGCTGACGGCACAAGATGAGGTAGAAGATACGGTAAATGCGCTGGAAAATGGAGCCAATGATTATGTCACTAAGCCCTTTGAACTGAGCGAATTATTGGCACGAGTGCGGGTACCAAACGTGGTCGATGCTTACATCAAACTGCTCCGCAAGAAATTGGGGAGTGACTCGATCGAGACCGTCAGAGGCATTGGCTATCGGTTCCGGGCTTAGCTTAGGTCATTTGCAAGGATCGATCGCAACGGTCTAACTTCACAATAGCTTGTTTCATTCGCGAGTCGTCGTTATGAATAAGCCAAGGCTCGCGAGCATCTCGTTGTCAGATTTCGCGATCGATACTCGATCGACATTGGTAAACCATTAAAGTGAAAAATTACTTACCGTTTTCCAGTAAAACATGTGCCGAAAAACCCCCGCGAGATCTGACTAAATCTCTGAAAAATGCAATCGGCCCACACTTTTTAAGTTCGGCAACAGCTATTTTCTGTATCAACAAATACATTTTAAGACTTTAATTGCACGCTTATTTAACTACAAATTTGTATCATTATAAAATCCATTTTATCCTGGTATCAATCTCTAAAAAATGGGAAAGATATAGAGGAGCAAGTATGAAGATATGGATGTAAAGTTGTGAGAATCAGTCAGCAGCTAAGAAGCGCAGCAATTGGAATTTTAGTAGTCGGTAGTAGTAGCTTAGTATCTGTATACCTGAATTCTCAAGGTAATGATAGTAAAGTTGTAAACTACGCGGGGATTGTCAGGGGTGGTACGCAGCGGTTAATTAAGTTAGAACTCGCACAACGACCAAACGATCTATTAATTGAAAAACAAGATAAATTGGTCAATGGTTTGATTAATGGCGATCGAGTGCTAGGATTACCAGCAGCCACCGATCCAGAATTTAAGACCCAGATCGAAACAGTAGCTACTGCTTGGCAAGATCTCAAACAAAAGATTGTGACATTCAGACAAGATAGTAAAACAAAAGCCGATCTCCTAGATGCCAGCGAAAAGTACTTTGATTTAGCCGATCGGGCTGTATTTGCTGCTGAAAAATATTCTACTGAAAAAGCCGAAAGACTACGCGTAATTCAAATTGCTATTTTTGCCGCTAGTTTGCTGCTATTGATTAAGATCTGGACGACTGTTACTCAAATCACTAATACCTTCAAAAAATCGACTAGTGATATTACTCAATCTTCCGAGCAAATTGCCTTAGTAGTAATCAAACAAGAAAAAGGTATGGCTCTTCATTACTTAGTATGCTGATTTCCGCCCAGATTGATAGCTAACAAGGGATTGAGCCTAAAATCTATTATTGTTAGATTTTTCAGCCATTTTTGGCTTAGCAGTAAGGATTTCGGGTCAAAAAGCTGAGATTAGCATACCAGGTGATGAAGAGCCAAAGGTATTAACCAACAAGCACTTTCTGTCGGCAAAACAACTCAACTCATGAGTGGATTGAAAGAACTCGTACAGGAATCAAGCAACACGAGTGAAATATCGGGCGAACGAGTCAAAAAAATTATCGAATTAATTAACAAATCAAATCAAGCTGCTCGAAAAAATTCTATTGGTGCCTCTAATTTGCAAGAGAAAATTCAGACCATTAATACTCACATAGAAATGCTTGAAAAACAAGTATCGAAAATTGCTAAAATTGCGACATCCGCAGAACAATCGGTACTAGCGAATGGAATGGTAACTCAAAAATCTAGCCTGACAAGTACTAGCAACAATCGTACTAACAAGACAGAATCGATCGGTACATTGCTCGATAATCTGCAATCCTCGATCGCTGTAATGAAGATGGTGACTAATGACAGTATGAATTTATTAAATATTGAATTTAATCCGTCTCAAGAAAAGATTATTGCCGATCTCGATCGAGTCCTAGCAACGCTAGATTATCTATCACTCAGTAACCAACAAACTTTTACTATCTCAAATCAATGTATGAGTGCAGTAAAACAGGTAATGATGTTGATGGAAGGATTGAATGTTGGCGCACAGGATACGGCGAGTAGCATTTCGCAAATCGCACTCAGTGCTAGACAATTAGGAGAAAACACAGCAGTATTACAAACCAAGATTTAGGAACTCTGTTTGTGCTAGTCCAGAATATCTCTAGCGATCGGCGCACTCTAGAACCCTTTGGACTTGACGAACCATATTACCAAGTGACGGTAACAGATTTTAGCACCGCTGCTTGGCTGGTTTATCCTTTGCGGACAGATGTGCCGATCGAGGTTCGCCGATTTTTTAAGTTCCTCGAAATTTAATCATTGTTATAAACGCAGAGAAATATATTCTCTAAAACTATAATTACTAAATCGTGTAGCCGTCAAAAATCCTAGCCTAAGTATAGTCATGGCAGCATCTACACCATCGGTATAGTAGAGTGCCAAACCCTCGGCATAAAAACTTGTTTCATCTCGATCCACTAATTTCTCCGAGTTATATTGTTGAAGTGCTCTGGCTCGATCGATATCGGCACTCGATTCAGGATATCTACCCATTTCATAATAGATCGCACCTCGATAATAGAGGGCACTAATAGAGCTAGGATCGAGAGCGATTGCCATTGCAAAACTAACGATCGCTAGCTGCTTAAATCCGGTACGTTCGTAGATAACGCCACGTAAATAATGTGCCGTAAAGCAACTTTTGTTAATAGTTTCGATTGATTCACAATCCTGGATGGCTTGGCGATAGTTACCTTGACGAAAATAGATCCAACTACGCTGAATATAAGCTTTGATATAGCTTGGATCGATCGCAATAATCAGCTCGTAATCTACTAATGCCAGATCTAGATTGCCTGATTCAGTGTAAGTAATTCCGCGTCGAAAGTAAGCATCGACTAGCAAGGGATTTAAATTAATCGCTCGCTCGCAGTCGGCAATCGCCCGGAGAAAATCGCCTTGCAAACGATAAATCTCAGCTCGATCGTTATATACCGATGCCCGCGATGGTTGTGATTGAATGACTAGCTCGTAGTCCGACAGCGCAGCAGAAAAATTGCCCAACTGCTGATGAATGCGTCCGCGAGCATGATGAAATACGGCGTCTTGAGGCTTTAATTCCAGAGCCTTATCGAAATCGGCTAGTGCGTTGGTGTATTCTTTGAGGCGATCGTAGCAAATTCCGCGATCGTAGTAACTCTGAGGATCTTGCGGATCCAATTCGATGCGGAGATCGCAGCGAGCGAGGGCAAGTCGATAGTTGTTTGTTTTGACTGCGGCAATTTCCTGTAATCTTTGTGGCGAGAGATCCTGAGGCGAACGGTTTAAAGGTTGGCGAGCGTTAGTTACAACTTGCAGATCGTCAACATTAGTTCGATTCCCCAGAGGGGACGCTTTTGCGGAGGCAAAGGCTTCGCCAACGCGAACGAGATCGGACTCAATTGCTAGAGCAATTTCTTCTAAAGTGGCTGCGCGATCGTGGGGACGATCGCTGGTATTGGCAAATATATTTGGATCGATCGCTAATTGTGGATTGAGAGCGAATGAAGATCGATCTTCGATCGATTCAGCCCGCACATATTCTTTGGTTTCTAACATGTTGATTCCATCTTCGTAATCTGTACTTGTTAAATTATTAGCCTCATCTCCACCTGGTTTGTGTAGCGAGTGGGGATCGCCATTGGGGAAATTTGGAGTTGGTGAATGAGCTGAAATTGACATAAATCGTGGCACCCAAATAGCAATCGCGCTCACCAGTCAGTGTTGGCACCACCCGATCGAATTACCAATCTAGCTTGGTTGGCATACTTAGAGCGAGTAACAACTGTAACGCCACTCAGTCTAAATATGCGGATTAATTAGCAGAAGAGATCTAATCGGAAAATTTCGATCCAGGAGGTGACAGAGTGATGTGTTATTACATAAGAATTACACTCCATTTCGGAGATCGCCAGGTAAAATCGGTAAGTTAGGCGTAATTTAGCTGTATATTAGTCAATGTCGCCAGAATAGCGGTATATCCAAGTTCTATAAACTCGAATTTTAGTTAAGTTCTGATTAAGTTATGGCGATCGAGTCCACAACAGCTTAGAATCTGGCACCAAAACAAGCTGTGGCTCCCCTCGGTCGAGCGATCGGCTTACCAACTTAAAATCAAATTACGCAATCAGTTTGTATGGCCGAGCGCAAAAATAATCGCAGGCGGGGCGCAACGCTGACAGCAGCGGGGAATCGAAAACTACAATCAGCTAGAATAGCAGCAGAATTAGCAGCCAATGGTGGAGATCGCTATACCCAAGAAGAATTATCTAGACTGACTGGACTTTCAATCAAGACGATCTCTAAAATCTTCGATCGCTCATCGGAGCTGGACACCGAAAGTGCTACTCCAGTAGACAAACAAACGCTAGATATCTGTTTTACCGCTTTTAATCTGGTTTTGGAACGTCACGATTATTTCTATCCCGAATCGATTGTCCTTCCCTTTGGGACGCTCCGCGTTGGCGAAGCCTCGCCTCTGGCGATACAGACAGGCTCCGCCAACGATCCCAGCGATCTAGAACAGCCCGATCTTCGCGACGATCGAGCAACATTAGACTTACAAACGCGGCATTCTCCACTACATAGCGACTGGGGTGAAGCTCCAGATGTTTCCGTCTTTTATGGACGAGTAGCCGAATTAACCAAACTCGCAACCTGGGTAAATACAGATCGCTGCAAGCTAGTCATCCTCTTGGGCATGGGTGGGATCGGTAAAACTGCCTTAGCAACCAAACTGGCGCAACACCTCCAACCGCACTTTGCCACGATCGTCTGGCGATCGCTGCGGCACGCACCACCGCTCCAGACATTGCTTCCAGAAATAATTCAAGTCTTATCTCGTCAAGCCCAGATCGTCGCCCCCACGGTGGCGATCTCTACTCAAATCTCATATCTGTTGGACTATCTGCGCCAGGAACGGTGTTTGTTGGTGCTAGATAATGCCGAAGCCATTATCCAAAGCCAGAGTAGCACCGAGAGTCACCATCCAGAATATCTTGGCTATGCCGAATTATTCCAGCGGATTGGATCGTCGCCACATCAGAGTTGTCTGGTGGTAACTAGTCGGGAAAAGCCAGCCGCCATCGTCTCTTTAGAAGGCGAGAAATTGCCCGTGCGATCGGTAAATATTGCTGGACTCAACGTTCGCGAAAGTGAAGATTTATTCGATGCTAAAGGGCTATCGGCATCCAGTCCTAATCTTCAGCGGCTCCAGCAAATCTATAGTGGTAATCCGCTAGCTTTAAATATTGTAGCGACCGCCATTCACGATCTGTTCGATGGGGAAATCGACAAATTTTTGGATGCCGAAACCCCGATCTTTAGCGACATTAGGCAATTACTAGACCAGCAATTCGACAGGCTCTCACCCACCGAACAAATGGTGATGTACTGTCTGGCGATCGAGCGCAACTGGTTATCCCTAGACAATTTACACGATCGGCTGTTGCCTGCCACCACCAAACCGCGCCTCCTCGGTGCCTTAGAATCCTTGGGACGGCGATCGCTGATCGAACGCAGTCGGGGCAAATTTACCCAGCAGGCTGTGGTAATGGAATACACCACCGCACGGACGATCGATCGGATGGTCGGTGAATTAACCAACTGGGAGATCCAGATCGACAGGCTCCCAGCTTTACCACTCTGGCTGAGTTATCCACTCCTAGCCGCAGATTCGCCCAAATATATTCACGCCATCCAAACCCGCCTGATTTTAGAGCCGATCGCCAGTCAATTACAATTGCAATTCGGTCGGAAATTATTAGTTCAACACCTTCAATCGATCCTCACCAGCCTGCAAACCGACTATTGCGGCACGCTCCATTATGGCGGTGGGAATTTAATCAATTTGTACCGACACCTAGAAATCGATCTGACTGGCTACAACTTCGCCAATTTACCGATCTTGCAAGTCAGTTTTCAAGGAGCGATCCTCCATAATGTCAATTTTAACGGTGCCAACTTATCCAAATCGATCTTTACCGATAACTTCGGTCGGGTGTTTGCCACCGCTTTTAGTCCCGACTCGCAACTGGTTGCAATCGGCGAATATAACGGTGATGTATACATCTGGCAAGTTGCTACCAAACGACTTCAATTCAAGTTCCACGGTTATTCTAGTTGGATTTGGTCGCTCGCGTTTAGCCCAGACGGTCGGATCGTAGCAAGTGCCAGTCAAGATGGGACGATCCGACTGTGGGAGATCGCCACAGGACAAGTCAGCCACGTTTTACAAGTCGATAATTACCGAGTATTGTCCTTATCTTTTTCTCCGTACATGGTAGATCTGGCATCGGGCGCAGCTTACATGCTGGCAACAGCACATGGTGATGGCGCGCTCAGATGGTGGAATGTCGCCACAGGCGAACTAATTAGGACTCGATCGCATCATCCCCAACAACAAGTGTATTCCGTGAGATTTAGTCCCGACGGGAAATCACTCGCGACGGGTTGTGGCGATGGTACTGTCAAAATTTGGGATGGGTCAACTGGCGAATGTCTGCACACCTTCACCGAGCATACTAAGCGCGTTTGGTCGGTTAGATTCAGCCCCGACGGTCGATTGCTAGCGACTTGTAGTGGCGATGGCACGATTCGGATTTGGGATGTTGCTACCTGGACAATCTCGCAGATTCTCACTGGCTATCGCGATTGGTTTTTTGCGATCGAATTTAGTCCCGTCAGCGGATCGTCTCCAGCGGAGAATAGTCAATTGCTGGCGGTGGGTAATGTCGGGAATGTCGTGAAAATTTTGAATTTGAGTACCGATCGACATGTTGCCACTCTAGCGGCGCATACTGATTGGGTCTCGATCTTGAATTTTAGTCCCGATGGCAAGTTATTAATTACCGCCAGTGGAGATCGTAATGCCTGCTTGTGGGATACCACCACCTGGCAAGAATTATATCGTTGGCAAGGATTTTCAAACTGGATCGAGTCAGTTGCTTTTCATCCAGATGGGACGAAATTGATCGCTGGCTCGCAAGATGGGATCGTCAGAGAGTGGGATCTTCAGGCTCAACAACCGATCCAGACGTTTACCGGACATCAACTGGGTGTCTGGTCGGTAGATTATAGCCCTGATGGGCGATCGATTGTCAGTGGGAGTAGCGATAGTACGGTGAAATTGTGGAATGCCGAGCATGGCGGCTTAGTGAAGACCTTTTCAGTCGGGCAAGGAGATGTCTGTCGGGTCAAATTTAGCCCCGATGGACGGCTAATCGCGGGAGTCGCGGAAAATACTGGCGTGTGTATCTGGCTGGTTACTGGCGAATTACTCACGACTTTGAGAGGGGGTAATAATATGGTGCGATCGATCGCTTTTAGTTCCGATAGTCAACTACTCGCATCGGCTTGTTTCGAGGCTTATTGGCGATTGTGGGATGTGCAGACTGGCCAGATGTTGGGCTGTTATTCCGGTCACACTAATTGGATCTGGGATGTCTCCTTCAGTCCTGATGGGCGATCTCTGGCGACATGTAGTGCCGATCTGACCGTTAAGTTTTGGGATGTGGCAACGGGGAGCCTCTTACAAACTTTGGGGGAACACGCGTTAGAAGTTCAATCTATTAAGTTTAGTCCGAATGGGCAATATTTAGCGACAGGTAGTGCCGACAGCATGGTTAAGATTTGGGAAATCGAGACGGGGCAAGTAGTCCAGACATTGGCGGGACATCTCGATCGAGTCTTATGTGTCAGTTATAGTCCCGATGGTAAGCTGTTAGCCAGCAGCAGTAGCGATGAAACTATTAAACTCTGGGATCTAGCCACAGGCGAGTGCATCAATACTTACAAACCTTTGCCACCATACGCGGGGATGGATATTACTGGTGCTACCGGATTATCCGCCGCCACGATCGATTCTTTGACAACTCTCGGCGCGATCGCGAGCAGAGTCAATCCATCCGAGCGGCGATCAGTACCATAAAATGTTGCCAATTGTGGAGGTTTCTATCTGCGGCTGGAGTCGATCGCCAAAAAGCTAAGATCGTTATTGTTACACGAATTACTGTTATCCTGTTGAAGCTATTTTATGAGCAAAAAAACGAATGCTTTGCAACTCATCGGATTTACTTCGATCGGCATTGCTGTTGCCGTACTCTGTTACATTCAATATCGGATTGACGATTCTAAAATAGTGAAGGCGATCTCAGTTTCAACTGAAATAGAAAAAGAGAGCGGATTCAAAAATACTAAATTTAAGTACATTCACCGCGATGGAAAACTAGATTCTAAATCTGTGTTGGAAAAGTTCGATCGCCCCCTGTCCGAGATCGCAGCTAAAAATGGTTGTATCAAAATGGAACTAACTTTTTCAGACTGGTATCCGTGGGATAAATATCGTGGTTTAGTTAATTTTCAAGAAATAGCATGTCCATTCTAGGAGTTCACGTTAATTCGATCGATGGTTCGATCGAATATTGGCGCAAGCAGTTGTATTTGAAAGGACACCGATCGATGAATATCGACTTTTTAGGTTCAGAAGCTGTGTGCTTTGACTACAATTTATGCAAATTCTGCCAGTTCTAACCACCGCTCCGTTGTAGTGTCGATCGATTTATTCACTGTTTCTAAATCGGCTGTGAGTTTCTGAAGCTGACTGTATCCAGCATTCGGTGAATGAGCTAATTCTTGTTCTAACTTGGCTTTATCTGCTTCGAGCTTGGCAATTTGGTCTTCGAGCTTGGTGAATTCTCGTTGTTCCCAAGTGGATAAACGACGCTTTTTAGCTTCGCTTTTAGATACTTCTATCGGGGTAACGACTGGAGCTATTTTTTCATTAGCTCGATCGTTCTTGGCTGCTAATTTATCAGCGGTAGCTTCGGCTTGTTTATAATCGAGATAGACGGAATAATTGCCAGGATATTCGCGGACGTTGCCTTTATCTTCTAGTGCAAATATTTTCTCGACAGTACGATCGAGGAAGTAGCGATCGTGCGAAACTACTATTACACAACCGTTAAATTCGGATAGATATTCTTCTAATACGCCCAAAGTCTGCACGTCAAGATCGTTTGTCGGCTCGTCGAGGATTAAGACATTCGGCATACTCATCAGGACGCGCAATAAGAATAGCCGCCGCTTTTCACCACCAGAAAGTTTATTAATCGGCGTGTATTGTTGGTTGGGAGTAAATAGAAACCGCTCCAACATTTGTGATGCTGTAATCTGAGTGCCATCGGCGGTTTTGACATATTCACCGACTTCTTTGATATAGTCGATCGCGCGCAGTTGTTCGGTACCTGCTTCTTGTAAATCTTCAGAATGTTGATCGAAGTAGCCGATGTGAATTGTAGTGCCGATATCGACTGTACCTTTGTCCGGTGCCAATCGTCCCGTACAAATGTCCATTAGTGTCGATTTACCCGCCCCATTTTCACCGATAATACCGATCCGATCTTCTGGCGAAAATTCATAAGTAAAATCAGAAATTAACTGACGATCGCCATAACTTTTCGATACGCTGACTACTTCGATTACTTTCTTGCCAATTCTGCGCGTCGGTGTAGAAATTTCGACTTTACCCGCTGTCTGTTTAAATTCTTTTTCTTTGAGTTCTTCCGCGCGTCCGATTCGAGCTTTTTGCTTGGTACTACGAGCTTTTGCTCCCCGTTGCAACCAGGCTAATTCTCGTCTGAGCAATCCGGCATGTTTGCGCTGAGTGCCAATGGCTGATTCTTCAGCAAGTGCTTTTTTCTCAAGATAATAACTATAGTTACCACTATAAGTAAAAATATCACCTCGATCGATCTCGATAATTCGGTTAGTTACCTTGTCTAAAAAGTAGCGATCGTGCGTGATTAATAATATCGCTCCGCGATAGCGACTCAGATAATCCTGCAACCATTCTACCGAGAGTGCATCTAAATGGTTTGTCGGCTCGTCCATCAACAGTGCATCTGGTTCGGATAATAATGCCGCCGCCAAAGCAATCCGTTTGCGATATCCACCCGAAAGATCGCCAACTTTTGCTTCAAAATCATGGATGCCTAATTTAGTCAAAATAATCTTAGATTTGGTTTCTAAATCCCACGCATTAACGGCATCCATCCGTTGCATTATCGTAGATAATTTACCCAATAACTCATTAGAATCATGATTTTCAGGACGAGCTAGTTTTTCGGATATTTCCTCATAGTCACGGACTAATTGCATCTGCTCGCCACTATCGGCAAATACCTGTTCTAATACCGTGCGATCGGGATCCATTTCTGGCTGCTGCGGCAAATAAATTGTCGTCACTCCCGGATTGAGTAAAATCTGCCCGCCATCGATCGGTTCTAATCCGGCAATCATCTTGAGTAAGGTTGATTTTCCCGATCCATTCATCCCGATTAAACCAACTTTGTCCGTAGCATCTAGGCTAAACGATCCATCTTTGAGAATCTCTTTGATTCCAAAGTCTTTTTTAACTGATTGCAACGTAAAAATAGTCATGAGCAAGTTGGGAGTGAGCAGTATTAGTTATTGTATGTCGAATCGTGGCTTTCGGGTTTTCCAGTCAGGCTGGCGGCTCGATCGCATCAACTCAAAAACGATCGACTGACTGGACGAATATTTAATCGATCGAGTATGACTTAGCAGTTGCTGTAATGACTGGGATGAAAGCTCCGATCGATCGCCATAACTACATTCTCGATCGTTCTTTATCTCATTACATCCACCCCGTTTACTGTGGGTATCGATGCTCTCAAAATTAATCACTTATTTGTGACAATTGCTGTAGGAACTCACCGTGCTCTGCTGCTGCCAAACCTGACTGCAATACTGCCAAAACCCGCACCATATTTCCCGCGAGTAAATCCTCTACCGCCAGCCATAAACCTGGAAATACGCGACTGCGAATCGTCCCATCGGCATCTACAGGTAAAGAGATATATTCCCCTTCTTGCCAGCAAAACCAATCGATTTTACGATCGAATACTTGCCAGACAATATATTCGGGGATGCCATTGCGACGGTAGGCGCGTTTCTTGTCTCCCAGATCGATTGCCGCACTACTAGCAGCGATTTCTACTACCAATTCTGGTACCCCTTCGATGTAATCATCCTCACTTACGCGCGATCGACCGCCGCATCGTTCTTCAATTAACAATACTGCATCGGGCTGCGGTTCGTTGTCTGAGTCTAGCCGTACCGTCGGCGCATCCCCCAGAGCCACACCTGGAGTCGCAATTTTGTAAGTCCACAACCAACCCATAATATTACTATGAGGTTCGCCGTGACTTCTAAAGCGCAGTGCCGCAGCCATGTAGACAACTCCTTCAATTAATTCAGCCCTCTTATTCTGGGGCATCGTAGCATAACGACGCTCGAATTCGTAACGAGTGAGCCTGTCGCCATTTTCTAATGGTGGGATAAGCTGAGGCTGGGATGGTGTTTTAACCATGGCGGGTGCTGGGTTAGGAGTGAGTGTTTATCTCGATTATAGGAGCGGCTACTGGCAGATCTGTAACTGGGCTAAATCCTCGATCGTGACATCCGACATGGCGATCGGTTGCCTGAATCGACCCCAGGAGATGCCAATACAGCCTGCTGCACCGCCTTTTTTAGCCATAGACATATCCCAGGTACTATCCCCAACCATCAGGGTTTGTGCGGGATTTACGCCGAGTTCCTGACAGGCAAATTGAAACAAGCGCGGATCGGGTTTGGCAAACTGAAGATCGGAACCCAGAAGCACCTGGAAATGCGACTGTAACCGATGATAATTGGCAAATTTGACGACTTGGCTAGTGGTGGCGGCGGAGACGATGCCGAGTTTGAGTCCCGCACCTGCAAGAGTGGAAATCGATTCAGCACAACCGGGGAACATGGCTGCTGGCGTGGATTCCATCACACGATCGACTTCATTAAATGCACCTTTAACGATTTCTAAAGCCGCACTCCAACCTCTCCCCGTTTCGGCAATATAAGCTGCTGCGGCAATTTCATTCTCATATTGACTGCCTACCGCTTGCAATCCCGCCGGATCTAAACCGCGATCTGTAACGCCAAATGCCATCAGTAGCGGTTCGCCGACGCCGGGAACCTGAGCATCGATCAGGCGCGCGCGTTTTTGAGCGAGATTGCGCAGATAGTCGCCTGAGTCTTCGAGGGTGCCGTCTTTATCAAAAATTATGGCTTGAATATCTGTAAATTTGTGGTTGAGACATTCGATCGACAGCATAGGAGATGTGGGAAGTGAATCTAGAGCGATTCAACAATTATCCTGCATCCATCCCTGTCTGGGGCGACTAAATGATAAATAATATTGCGATCGAGCCAGTATGGAGATGGCGACAGTGCAAGATCGAAAACATAACAAAAATTTTAACGACCGTTCGACGACAAGAGGCTTACCAGTTAGATCGCTCGATTGTCGAGGTGTTAAACCCCATCTCACCACCAGCTAATTTAAGAATTAGATAGGATCCTAAAACTATGATTCAAAATATTTTAATTGCCGTCGCTGGCTTGGGTAAATGCGAACAAATGCTCAAGCTGCTGATGGAAATTCCCGCGATCCGAGGGGCAAATGTCACCATTTTACATGTGGTAGCTCCACAAGTAACCGCCGAACTCATGGCCGAAAAACTTACTGCTGGGGGTAAAATCTTAGCCGATGCGATCGAGTATCTCAAGCTCGATCCGGCTAAAGTCAATGTCAGATTAAAACAAGGCGATCCTAAAGATACCGTCTGTCAAATCGCTGATGAGGAAAACTCTGACTTAATTATTATGGGTTCGCGCGGACTCAATCGGTTAGAATCGATTCTCTCTAATTCTGTCAGTCAATATGTGTTTCAGCTCACCTCGCGTCCGATGCTATTGGTAAAAGATGATGTCGATATCAAACGCATCAATCGGATTATGGTGGGCTACAATAACTCCCCCGATGCTCAAGCATCGCTCAAATTAGCTCTGTCTATCTTAAGAGATGTTAAAGGTAGTCAACTAATCCTCATCCAAGTTAAATCGGATAAAAAAGCTGCCGACGCCATAACTAATCCCGAAACAGATCCCATTCTCGCGCCTGCAATTAGTGAAGCCAAACGCCAAGGCGTCGCCTATAAATGTATCGTGACTGCTGGCGATCCTGGTAAAGAAATCTGCAAGTTTGCTGAAGATCTCAATGTCGATCTAATTACGATCGGTTCGCCAGAACGTCGTCCCTCGATCGCTAAAAATTTACCAGATCTAGATCGGTTACTAGGTGGTTCGCTTTCTGACTATGTGCGCGTCAAAGCTCCTTGTCCGGTATTGTTGAATCGATCGACTGCGAGTTAGGCTTTAGGCTTTAGGCTTTAGGCTTTAGGCTTTAGGTTTTAGGTTTTAGGCTTTAGGCTTTAGGCTTTAGATGTTAGGCTTTAGGCTTTAGGATTAGATTGCTGGCGAGCAATCTAATCCTGTAACTCTTAACCCGACAAATTTCACTCGATGGTTTAGGAGTCAGGGATTAATTTAATTATCAATTATCAATTATCAATTATCAATTATCAATTATCAATTATCAATTATCAATGCCTTAACTATCAGACAAAATAACTGATGACGATCGTCCCGATACTCCACAAACAGATACCAAAATTTAAGTAATATCCCCAAGCTCTTTTAGACTTAGAAATCTTCAAGCTATTTTGAATCAGCCACCACTCGATCGCAAATAAGGGCATAGATCCTGCTGTTATCGCCAAAAAGCGAAGTATACTAGCATCGTAATATCCACCAGCATCGATAATAATTAGCTTGACAAAAGCTGCAATATAGGCGCAAAGGTGAATTCCAAGCTGTCCTAATGAAACCGATCTAAATAGTTTACCAGCCGCCAATTTTCGGATGAGATCTTCATTCATGTACTAATATAATTTTCGATCGAAGTGCTGTCTAATTTCAGGGAGAAGTCAGCAAATTAAATTTATCATATGTGCGAATCTGATGGCTTCGGCTTAATTATTACTGACGTGGGGGAATCTCGTGCAAAAGTTTTTTACATAGTCAGACAGCTTACAGCTAAATCTCCAAAAGATGTTAAGGCAATTCTAGATAATCCTGATGAGGTGATAATTGCATCGGGAAATAAAAGGAAAATTGGGGGTATTGCTAGCGACCTAGAAAAAGTTGGGGCGAAGATTAGAATTATCTGAGCCGATGACGATCGATAACAGATCCCCGACTTCTTAGACTCGACTTTAGCCATTAGAGGAGAAAGCGATCGAGAAAGGGGAGGAAAATGGAGTAG
>NZ_PVWO01000405.1 GCF_003003845.1 Chamaesiphon polymorphus CCALA 037
GAGATGTGTATAAGAGACAGAAAGAGTAAATAAGACGGAAAACTTTTTGCGATCGGTTAAAGAAGGAGCGCGGATTTTGCGCTCGGCACATGGGAATGTACCACTATCTCTACTGCTCGATACTAATCTTTCAGATCCAGACTTTTTCGATCGGGCTATGATGAATATCGAACCGGATTCCCCGCATCTAAATAATGATGGGTTTATGTCGGTATCCTTTCAAAGCAATCGCCCGATCGCACTCAAGAAGTTCCAACAGTTTCTCGATTATCAACTGCCAGAAAATGTATTTCGGGCTAAAGGTATTCTGTGGTTTGATGATAGTCCGCTACGGCATGTATTCCAGCTCAGTGGTAAAAGATTCACGATCGATGATAGTGAATGGGTAACTCCGCAAAAAAATCAGATGGTATTAATCGGGCGCAAACTCGATAAACTTTTTCTACTGCAAAGATTGAATGACTGTTTAGTAAGGTAATAAATATGAACTTTTGCTTGTCATACGGGGGTAAAGAGTTGTTTTTTTCATGAAGTATCGGGGTTTTAATTCTAAGTCTTAATACAGCCAATATTTACCATGAGCATCACAATCTACAACACATTAACTGGATTGGCAAAAGATCGACCTTACTTTCGATCGAAGTTCGGGAGATTGTGATACAAATGCGCTCGACCAATTTAAGACGGCGATCGATCGCATCCGTGATGAACTACTCGTAGTAGTGATTACACCGATCGCTCGACCAGATGGGAACGATCGATTTAAGTAATCAGTTGTTTGTCTGCTCGGTTTGTGGCTGATTGGTTAGTCTGTGGAGCCTCGATCGCTCAACCGCAGTTTTTCACCCGTGCTAGCTCTAAAACCATGTCATCGATCGCGTTAGTCATTACCTTCCCCGATAATCCCGACTGATTGACCATCATGCTAAACACCATTTTGCCGTAATTTGGATTGTCTAGGTATCCAGAGAGCGTTCTTACCCCTTTTAAGGTTCCGGTTTTGGCATGGACTCTACCTAGGAGGAAGGGATCTGTAAGGCGATTGCTTAACGTGCCATTTGTCCCCGCGATCGAGAGCGAATCGTAGAAAATTTTATTTCCGGGTAGATTTGACATTCCCCTAAGCAGATTGACAAAGGTAGTCGCTTCTGCCCGATTGCTACGGGATAAACCCGAACCATCTACCTGAAAATAAGTGTCGGGGTTGACTCCCAAAGGCGCGATGACAGTTTTGATGGCTTGCACTCCACCCATGCGGCTCAGTAGTCGATTTGCTTGTCGGTTATTACTATCGCGGTTCACCAAACTAATCGATCGCAGCCATTCTTCCAGATCGATTGGTGGGAGATTGGGGACATTTTGCACTGCTGCGGCAGTAGTTAGCAGTTTGATATTAGAAGCGGGGATTAGCGATAGATCGGCATTATGTTCGTACAGTGTTTGTCCGGTAGCCAGGGATTGTACCAGTACGCCCCACTGCCCTTTGTCAAAGGTGGGTGCGTTGACGATCGGATCTAATACCGAGTTGAGATTGCTAGGGCAAATATTCGGGCTGTTAGCGATCCGGTTGTGCTGTACCTGGTTTGAGGGTGGATTTAGGGCTGAGGCAGTTCGATCGATCGCGAACGAACTAGCGACGATCGCTAGGGCTACGAGGACTGAGATCGATCGATAAATGTAATATCTAATCCTTTGATTGAGTCGCATCTGTGAGTCTGAATGTTACTACTTAGCGCAATACTGAAGAAAAGTTTCTTAATTTGAAGAAATATAAATTAATCTTACATGTAATTGCGACATTCACCAAATAGATTAGTAACGATGATTATGCGATCGTTTGCCCGAGCAGTCTTGGGTGTAGATCGAGCCAGGGATCGGCGATCCCCGCTGCGAGGCGACAATCATTAACCTCACACCGCAAGATGGCGATAACGCCAAGATCGATAGTTCGATCGCGGATACTTATGCTAAATAATTCCCTGTCGATCGCGATCGACAATTGCGTTTGTTTGATGCTGCAACGTTGGGGAATATATCTGATGGACGCAGATAATCAATTAATAAGTGCGGATGCTAATGGTGTTTCGGATGCTTTTATCGTTGGCGTAGCCTCTCCTTTGGAGACTCGATATCAACAAATTGGTGAATGTGTCGATCCAGTATGGTCGCAAAATTACGAGATTTAGTTTATATAATCAAACAAACCCCGCCATAACAATCTAATTATCAACTCTCAACTCTCAACTCTCAACCTGCTCCAGATCCTCAGCAGTAATTAGTGAAATAGTCCGATCGTCGATGTCTGGGAGCGAATGGACGACGCGATTGGCGTGTCGTTCGATGCTGCGCTCGAAGATCGTGCGGACAAAGCGTCCGTTACCGAAGGTGCGATCGAGCTGATGGCTGTAGGCATCCTCAAAGATGGCTTGCAGAGCCAGACGTGCGGAGAGATCGAGCATGTAGTCGTGTTCGCGACAGAATTTGGCAAAAATCTGAGTTAGTTCGGTAGGTGTATAGCGATCGAGATGAAATTGGCGATGGAACCGCGATTTTAGACCGGGATTGGATTTGAGCAGCTCCACCATTTCGCTACTATAGCCAGCCATAATTACCGCCAACCGATCGCGACTATCTTCCATCCGTTTGAGCAAAATTTGGATCGCTTCGTGCCCGAAATCATTATCGGAATCGCCGACCAAAATATGGGCTTCATCGATAAACAGAACGCCATCGAGAGCGCGCTCGATCGCATCTTCCACCCGCAGCGCGGTTTGACCGATATAGCCGCCAATCAACCCCGCGCGATCTACTTCGATCGTGTGACCGCTTTTGAGACAGCCGAGTTGCTTGTACAACCGCCCCACCAGCCGCGACACCATCGTTTTACCAGTACCGGGAGGGCCGCACAAGCACATGTGCAAAGACGTGTTGACGCGCCCCAGACCGCGTATTTGGCGTTCGGTTTGGACTTTGAGGAAGTTGGAAAAAGTCAGAAATTGCTGTTTGGTACGATCGTGTCCGATTAGTTCGTGGAGATCGGCGAAGACGCGATCGAGAGTATCGTCTTCGGGGGGATAATGCTCGATGCAATTGGCTTGCAATTTTTTATCGGTTTGGCTGGAGCCAGCATTCGGCATCGTTGGCTCGGTGCGAATTGCCTCCGGAATCGTGGCGGGGGTGGCGATGACGATACTATGAACTTTGATTTTGAGCCGATTGTAGACGACCAAACCAAATGCCATTCCTGGCAATAAGATCTCCGCCGCTAATTGCGAGACGCACAGACTATTGAGATAAAATTCGACAAGATCGTTGGTGCGGCGAATTTCTAAAATATCGATCCCATTTGGCTGGTGGATTTGACCGACTATTTGGCCGCTAGCATAGGTAGTCCAATTGCCGTCTTGATTTCGCCTAATCTTAAAAAATCGATCGGAAATTACAAAATCAATAAAGTTATTAACGTCCGAAAGACCCCAGATAATCCCATGTTCGCCATCTACGCCTTCGATTTTTTCTAATACCACATGCATGTGGAAATCTAGGTTTAGATGAAAACAGTTACTATCGAGATAGTTCCACGCCAGCCACGAACCATGCTCGCGCTTATGCTCGAACACATAAGCGTTGTCACTCAACTCTGTCGCATATTCTGAGGAATTACAAATCGACCAGTTATTTCGATTATCTTGGAAATACTCTTCAAAAATAAGATTACTCATCAATTAGTTGATAGTTGATAGTTGACAGTTAACAGTTGATAGTTGATACTTAGCAAGTGATAGTCGATCGTTAAAGTAAATATTTAGATCTTGCTTTAATAATAGCTTGTCTAAGAAACAGGAGATTTCAATCTCTGTTATTTGTCGATCCGATCTTCTTGTAAATTCAATAAAATGGTTATATTCGATCTCAATTATAGACTTTTTTCCAGATCTTGGCAGTTCGATCGCGACTGGCTGTGACAATAGCTCCTCGCGATCGACAAACAGCTACTGCTAAAACTTCAGCTTCATGAGTGGCTAAACATTCAATTTCTCGTCCGGTATCGATTTGCCAAAATTTAAGATTGCCATCCCAACTAGCACTAATTAAAGTATTGTCATTGGCGCAAAAAGCTAGCCCAGAAATCGTCCAGCGATGAGCCGATAAAGTTTGGGTAAGTTGGCGATGCTCTAAATCCCAAATGTGGATCGAACCATCATCGCCAGCAGTAGCGAGTACTTTACCATCGGGACTAAAGGCGAGGGTTTTGACAGCTTGAGTATGCGCGGTCAAAATACTTAGAGGTGTTTTACTATCCATTCCCCATAACATCACCCGTCGATCGCTACTAACACTGGCAAATTTCACTTCGCTGGCGATCGGATTGAAGGCGATCGCATTGACACTTAATTGATGAGTCTCGATCGCAATTAGATTATCGATCGAATGCTCGTCAGTCAAACCTAAATACCAAATTTTTATCGTGCGATCGCGACTTGCCGAGATCAGTAATTTACCATCGGGACTAATTGCCAAACAATTAATCTTGGCTTGCTGACTATCGATCGAGATTAATTCGGCTGCTGTTTTAATATTCCATAACTTAATTAGACTATCCTTGCCACTACTATATAATAATCCCGATTTATGGGGATGAAAAACGATCGTGTCGATCGATTGTTGATGTCCGGTTAAAATCCCCAATCCTTCACCTGTATCGATGTTCCACAAGCGAATCGTGGTATCTTCACTACCCGTCGCCACGATCGGCAGATCGGGACTAATCGCGATCG
The DNA here is from genome assembly GCF_003003845.1 of Chamaesiphon polymorphus CCALA 037. Lineage (GTDB taxonomy): Bacteria > Cyanobacteriota > Cyanobacteriia > Cyanobacteriales > Chamaesiphonaceae > Chamaesiphon > Chamaesiphon polymorphus. The sequence continues at coordinate 4,779 of NZ_PVWO01000405.1, forward strand.
TTTTAATTGCGGCAAATAAACCAGCATGTCCGGTTAAAATATGACAACATTCCCAACTCGGCAGCGTCGGTACGAGTGCCGGATAACAATCGCGGATAGCCACCATCATCTCTCGCGCCGAACTAAATCGTAAATCGGGATCTAACTCGATCGCGCGATCGAGAATCGCGGCTAATTGACGAATATTAATTCTCGAAGTCGTCCGCTCTATTTGCCAATAATCTTGCCATACCCAACAGCGATTGGCAGTATCGAAAAGTTGAAATGGCCTAGTGCCAGTAAGTAGATAAATAGCAATCAGTCCAATACTATAAAGATCGGATCGATCGCTAAATTTCCTATTGAGAACTTCCGGCGCGCTAAATTCGGGGTCGGCACGCAAATCGTCAGCGGGTAATATTTGCACCCGCACCGGATGTTCGGCAACAATTACTACGCGATCGGGTGTGATTTGGCCGTGAATTTCGGAGGTATTTATTCGCGTTTGTAATAATGCTAATAAGATCTCGATCGTCCGTTCGACGGGGATAATTCGATCGCTTTGGACGATTTGGGAAAGAGTGCGATCGGGCAAAGTCGCTGTGACGAGATCGGGCATTATTTTGGTGTCAGATAAG
>NZ_PVWO01000406.1 GCF_003003845.1 Chamaesiphon polymorphus CCALA 037
AAGCCTTTTAAGTGGACTTACAAAGGCAAACCATTGTGTAATTGAAATGCGTCTTTATTTATGCCGTCCAATACTAGTCCAGACGATCGCATTTGGGGGATTGGATTAGCTGCTGACAATCCCAACATTGCAAATCCTCATCTTTGGCAAGGCACCAATCTACTCGGCTTTGCATTGATGGAAGTTCGTTCTATCTTAACATTGGCCGATCGATAGAATCCATCCATTGCATGTAATCTTCTAAATTCCCCAGTTCTTTTGCGACTGCTTCAAGGGATAACCGCCTAAGAATATCTATTGTAACTGGCCTTTTTTCATCCCAAAAGATCGTAGAATCAAGAAACTCTAGTGCGGGAGTAGCCGTAAGTAATCCAAAAATAAATTTGGCTTCTTCCTCAGTTTCAAAAGACAAAAAATTCACTGTGTCGTCAAACATTACCGATTTTCCATCCAACGGTTTAACCAAGCAAAAATTTAGCTTCTTATAAAGACCAGAGATCGCTATCTTCCAATTCTTAAAAGAATACGAGCCAATCCCAAAGATTGAATATAGCGGTTTGTTTTTATAAATAGAACTCTTTCTGTTTATTAAATACTCTTGACGATCTAGCAAGTATTGCCATGTTTTAGGAGCTGTATTTTTAATAATACTTGTATCTTCACCTACCGATTTTTGCGTAATTAAAACAAGCTTTCGATAATCGATAGTTCTGCTATTACCGATATCGGAACTTTTTAAAAGAGGATATAAATAATCTTCTTCTAAAGAAGCTCTCTCTCCTAATCCATTTTGAAATAAATTATCGCCAATACGCACTAACTCCATTACTTTAGAACAATCATGCTTGACTCCAGACCGCCATAAATATTTTAAGTCCCGACCTGCTAAATGCATCCACTGCTCATACTTAACTGTGTTCCTAACGATCGATCCATCTCTTTCTCCAATTAAATATAATGGCTGTTCGGATTTTAGATCTGCATAAACCTTACAATCTGTATTGCTGTCTGCCTGTGTGGTAATAATACAAAGACAAGCCTCTACAGATGCTCCAAAATAAGCTTTTGCATCGATCGAATAGATATAACTAGAAAATCTATTTCCGGATTTCTGCTTAACTTGAAGTATAACCTTCCGTGCAACAGAATACTTACATAGTACGGCGATAGTGCCCTCTCTATTTGATAACCATTCAACATATTGTAGTAACATCCATTCGGAAATATCAAAGTTTCCCGAGCCAGTAATAGCTTCAATACCTCGTCTATTCTGAAAATTGGACTTTGAAGGAAGATTTTGACTATTAAGAATACTCAACTCACTGCTAGTAACCCAAGGAGGATTACCGATTATTAAAATATTATCAAATAGATTAGAAATAAGAGCTTGCCAATCCGTATCGAAGAAGTCCGAGCGAGATATGGTGGCATTCTCTGAATTTGGACAATCTGATATAGACAAGCTTGCTTCTTTAACATATAGTTCGTTTATATCTAATCCGATTACCTTTGCATGTGGAAATCGATCGAGTGATGCTCTGATAAAAGATCCTTTTCCACAGCTTGGTTCTACAATAAAATTCGGAGATATTTCATGGTTTGCTATAAGAGTTTCAACTACTTCTCTTGCAAGTTCATCTGGCGTTTGAAAATCACCGAATTGCCATTTTTCTATAGATTTAACCATGATTATTTATCGAATCCTGAATATCCCTGAAATACTGCCAGCTTGCTGGATAACTCTGCTGTATTGCAACCTCCATTGAAGTGCATTTGAAATCGTCAAATAGCCTTGATTCGGGGGTGAGTCTATAATTCTTTCAGCTAACTGATTTGCACCGATTTCATCAACTGGTAAGTTCCGCTCCATGATGAAGGCAATAATATCGTCATGATTACCTTCTCGATTCAAAATGTCTATAATACCTTTAGTTGTCTGAAAATCTGCTGTTTTGCTTCTATCTACAAAAATAGTATGCTGCATATTTAATCTTCCAGTCCTATTGGCAGAATCATCATATTTATCGTATACAAAAATCAACAGATGATATCCCAAGCCAAATACTTTTTGAGTTGCCGATCTGAAAGGACAAGAAGACTGTGGTTGCTTGACACTTGTTACTTTGATATCAACTTCCAGATCGGGAAGATCGATACCTGATGCTGAATTTCCTTGTTGAGAACTGTAGTTTTGAGCCAAATAAGCTATGAATTTATGTTCGAGATATGTGCCGACAGCTTTTCCGTCTGTTACGCCATACAGTACGGGTTCGTCGTAAAGAGATTCTATTTCAGCAAATTTAGCTGCTTCAGCACATAAATCTTCAATAGTTAATGTTGGCTTCATCCTTAATGTCAATTCACTTTATTGTTAGCCATATCTTATAGTACGTTAGTTTGCGTAAATCGGAAAACGCGGTTTAGGATTGCTATATATCGTGATGTTCGGTCATTTTTTGCAGAAACCGCATACCAGCGAAGATTTGCTCGATCCGCTCTGGAGTTAGCGAGCCGATATATTCGCCCAACTGCGATTTATTCACTGTAGATACTTGTGCAACGACTACGATACTTTGCTTGGGTAAATTTGCTTCACCTACTTCAAGCAATACATTACCCGGTGATTTTGCCCGCTTTGCATTTGTTGTCAAGGCACAAACAACCAACGTATCAAGGCGGCTGCGATTTAAGACATTATCCTGAATTACGACATGGGGATGGATAATGCCTGGTTCTGAGCCACTCGGTACATCTAATGCAACCCAGTATATATCACCTTGCTCGATTGCCATCTGTCCTCCACCAATTCACGTTGCTCTGTTCGCATTGGGATCGTAGAGCACGACATTTTCTTGCTCGTTGGGATCGTTACGTGCAACTAGGGCGCGAGCGGGTGTGGTGGCACTGAGATTGAATGGTTGATGTGGCACTCCGGGCGGAATAAAGATGAAATCCCCAGCTTCATTGATAATCGATTGCTTCAGCCCTTCGCCATAGCGGGTTTCGACTCGACCTTCAATTAAATAAATTGCGGTTTCATAATCGCGATGAAAATGCGGCTCGGCGGAGCTAGCTGGGGGGATAACGACTAGATTCATCGAAATTCCCTGCGATCCTGCCGTGGCGGCGGAAATGCCCACAAAATAAGGCAGCCGTTGGCGAGTCATCGTGTCAGTGTCGGGACGGACGGTGACAATCTCATTTGGTTGTGGATTTGTCATTGGGGACGCGATTCGATCGGTAATTGAGTTATCTTCCATAATCGAGAAATACCTCCTGATTTCATAGGCTTAGGATTAGTCTACAACACACTTTCCTGGAATGTTGCTGCTAAATTTTTTGAGCTAGCCGTCCATAATGTTCGAGATAAAATTCTGGCGAATTGGCGATCGATTTGACCGACGATCGCTGGCTTACGGCGGCTTGCCATTGCTGGATTCGCGCTAATCCTGGTGGCATTTGAAAGCCTCGGAAGTGCTCCAAAACATTTACTTGCTCGAACCACGGATAGAAAGTTAAATCGACTAAACTCAGCTCTGTTCCCAACCAATAGGGTTTGCGATCGGAAATTTTGGCTAATCCTTCGCGTTCGATAAATAACAACTGCTCCGTCAACTCTTGTAATAGTGCCGCTGGCTGGGAGTCGCGACCGTATAACAGTTTTCCGGTAGTAGCAAATAAGCGGGTATCGGCAAAGTTAATCCAAATTCGCGCTCGGGCACGATCGATCGGATCTGTAGGCAACAGTGGTGGATTGGGAAAGGTTTCCTCTAGATATTCATTGACGATCGCTGACTCCCAGACGCGATTATCGCCATGTTTGAGGACTGGTACTTTGCCATAAGGCGAGATTTCATGAAAGTTAGCGGGCTTGTTTTGCAAGTCGATTTCGATCGATTCAAAGGGAACGCTTTTTTCGAGCAATGTCAATCGCACTCGATGGGCAAAAGGACACAGAATTGCACTATAAAGTTGAATTTGAGACATAACAAAATTCCTCGATCTTCATATTTTATGCTGCTATCAGTGGTTGTGCCGCCGCTGCTTGTGCTGCTGCAACCAAAGATTCTGGCGACATAAAAGCGAGATATTTATCGACAATTTCTGGCGGTAATAACTCAAAAAGCAACTGATTTTCTACCCAAAATTCAATGACATCGAAGTAATTCTCGCCCCGACGACAATACAACATTTGCCAACCTTCACGAGTCGCGATCGAATTCAGTCGATCGATGCTAATTGGCACAGAAATAGCCGTATGATTGGCAGTGTAAATTAATGCTGCTGGATCGGGTTGGTGGTTGGCTGCTTCATTAACGATCTTGCCGGGGATTAACGTAGTACCTAATGGATGGAATTCAATCATCGTGCCATGAGTGTCTAAGGCTAGCGCGATGTAGCTACCAGGATGTTCGGGAAAGGGAATGGATTGTCCTTGCAATATTTCCGCAAAGACTTGGCTGACATGCAGTGGATTGTTTACGGCGGTTGAAATATGATAAATCATTAGATAAACTCCCTTAAAATTACAGTAGATATGGGTTTCGGATCCGCTCGACCCACGCTCAAGGATTAAATTTGTGTTCCCAGTGACGGCGTACTAAAGCACCATCACATCTGAGTTCTCTGCGCCGCTGGCAATCTCCCTCCAGTACAGTGCGTTCTTCCAGTTCGCCTGTGGCGGTAATTAACATCCGATCGCCTACCATTTGGTAATCGTAGATAGCGGGCAAACTATCCGCCCAGACACTTTTGTTGGTAAACACCAAACCGGGCTGTGCGGCATCGACAAACCAGTTCATCTGTCCCGATTCTGCTTTGAGCTGATATTCCCAAGCTAGCTTGATGCCGAATTCTGGCTGCTCCAGTACATGGATTTGGCTCAAGGTTGCTAGTTCTCGTTCGTCTAGCAAGCACAAGGTGACTTTGGCTAGTTTGGACATCCAGAGACCTTGAGAGCGCGACCAGAATTGATATAGCCGATCGTGCTCCAATGATTCGGCAGAGCCGACGCTGTGCGCACGAGCGGCGTGTTTGTCAAAGTCGTACATAAACACCCTCAACTTGTTATCAATGTTTTAATACATTGCTTCATCGACTCAGGATTTCTCGATGCGCTAGGGATGAGATCGCGATCGATAAACTCCGGCTGGACTAATTCATCGATTGCCTCGATACTTTGTCGATCGAAAACTTTTTCATAAAAACGACGCACGATCGCTTTATTTACTGCTGTAGATATCATAAATCTTCCTTGAATTTTCATTGGCTCGACTGGTTGACCTAAAATTTTAGCGATCGCTTCTGGTTACATCATCTGCAAATATTCTGGTGTAAATTCTGGCGAGAAAAACTCAAATAAAATTCGATTTTCGACTCAAAACTCGTTCGCGAAGTGTGGGCTTTGCCCAATCGCACTGAAGGGAAC
>NZ_PVWO01000407.1 GCF_003003845.1 Chamaesiphon polymorphus CCALA 037
GGCGGAGTTGTATGGGACGATCTTGCCGTTTTTAGGGGGGTAATTCCGATCTTATTACTTGTGGGTGGTGGGTATTTCTGGTGCTAGAGAACCCGGATCTGGGGGAGGCTTCCCCCAGACCCCCCGTTGAGGGGCGGCGTCCCGCCCCTCAAACTCCCCTACGTATTTAGGTTGTTGGTGCTAAATGTTGTATGGGGTTGGTTCTGTCTTAGTTGCTACGGGGTAGGGTTCGATCTTTGCTAACCATTATCGATCTGTACCAAGCCCTCCCCTACACATAGATCTGCAAAAGACAGCACAGGAAAATCGTCATCTTTTCCTCTTACTCATCCACTCATCCACTCATCCACTCATCCACTCATCCACCCATCCACCCTTCTTACTTTTCCCCTTCCAAGTAAGGCTTAAACCCACTCGGTGTCCATTGAATTGCGCCGTCGCGGCCTGTGTAGTAGACGCGGACTTGGTTTCGTTCGAGTAGTTTGATGGTTTCGGGGTCGGGGTTGGAGGTGGCGGCGATGGCGACTTGGGGATTGATTTTGGCGATCGCGCGATCGGGTAGTTTACCGCCGTGCCAATATAGAGTTTGAGCGGGGGTAAGTTGCTCGAAATCGATTGCGGGTTGGGCGAGATCGGCGATGTCTTCGCCGATAACTAGCCATTTTTGTTGGGCTTCGGGAATTTCGATTTGGAAGATTGCCGGACGGGTTTTGACTGTCGTTATTTCTACTCGCCCGAATTTTTGAACTTTGCCGACTGGTAATGATGCGAATTTAATGGTTTCGGTATTGTTACTTTCGCCGCTGATACTATAAAAGTTTTTAATGGGAATAGTTTGGTTGAGAGTTTGCCAACTGTTGAGTCCGGGGAGATCGCGGTTAAAATCGATCGCGCTATCGATCCGATTGATGGCTTGCTGTTGCAAAAATGGCAAGACGACAAATCGAGCGATACTTTCATTGCCACTGTTGACTAAGATAGTTTTTCCGCGATCTTGGATCGCTAAAATTTGGCCTTGATAGAGTCGATCGTTGGGGGAGTTTTTACTGGCTAAAGCTGTGAGTTGGAGTTCGTTAGTTTTCCAAATTGCTAGGGGGAGGATGACTAAGAGGATGCCAGCAACTAGAGGTAATTTCCAGTGTTTATGATAGCGGGGAAATATCCAGACGCCGAGGATGATTCCATATAATGCGAATAGCTGCCATGGTGCAATTTGTCCGACGGCAAATGATGTACTGGGGAGATAGTTAAATAAATCGACAATTCCGATTAGTAGCTGAGTGGGTAAGTATAGGAGCCAAGAAATAGCACTACCTGCGAGCGGAAAGATCGCACTAATTAATGCGCCGATCGTGCCGCCGATACTAATAATGCTAATCAGCGGACTGGTGAGAATATTGGCAGGTAGACTATAGATAGGGAATACTTTAAATACATATAGTTGGATTGGTAATGTCCAAATTGTTGCAGCTAAGGGGACGGTAATTAGATCGGCGATCGTCGGGGGCAGCCAATCTAATTTTTGCTGCAAGGGTTCGACTGTAACTATCAGTCCTAATGTTGCCAAAAAACTCAATTCAAAGCCAATATCCCAAATCCATAAGGGATTGATGATTAATAGTAAAGTTCCGGCTAAAAACAGCGAACTGAGTCGATCGAGTTTGCGATTGGTACGCAATCCGATTAATACGGCCATTCCCATCGCTACAGAGCGGGCTACAGCAGGCTGGAAGCCAGTTAAACCGAGGAAAATGAGCAAAGCTACCACACCGAGATTGGACTGCTGTACTGCCGATAATCGCGATCGGGTGAGCGAGAGGATTGCATTGAGAATTAAGGATACCTGAAACCCAGATGCAGCTAGGGCATGAGCCAATCCGACTCTCACGAATCGATCGCGTAAATCGAAGGGTAAATCTACGGCATCGGAGCCTAATACCATGGCGGTAACTAACGGCCCTACTGGTACCTCTAACCATTTTACCTGCGCCGCTGCAATTCGCTGTCGCAATTTGCCCCAGCTCCATTTCTGCGTCTGGGTTTCATCGGGTACTCGCAACTGGACGCCGCGCATTCCAGCAAATCCACCCGATTGACTCAAATAATCGCGAAAGCTAAACCCGCCCGGATTGGGATTGGCTTGAGGTATGTACAATGTCCCGGTAATCGACACCTGTACCCCTGGTTGCAAGCCCGTAGCACTCTGCAAGGGGACTGTGACATAAACTCGACCATTAACAGATTTACTGACGTCTGCGGGGCGGATACCGTCGCCCTGAATCTCATTGAGCTGAGTCGCATTGAGCCAAAATTGGGCGTTCTGATTGCGGGTGGTGTGGGGATAGCTATCAACGGTACCTTGGACGATCGTAAATTGCGAAGTACCGCGTTCGGCTGTCGCGGGAATATATTTACTAATATCGTTGGCTGTGGGTTGGGGGACGCGCAATTCTAGATAAAAACTAGCACATCCAGCAATCGCGATCGCGACTAATAAGAATTGCCAATTTGGACTCTTTTTCCAAATTCTACGGAGCACCCACGCAATGGGGATGGCTACGACAATCAGCCCCCATCTTACCCATGGATTGAAGGTAATCAGTAGACCAATGATATAAGCTAGACAAAGGAAAATTGCAGCTTGGGTATTCCGCATCAGGCAGCGATCGGCAATCGGGTTATCGACGATCGATATTACTCTATTTTTTACTAGGATCGATCGGGATTATCGATGTTTACGGGTGAAGAGGGACTTGAACCCCCGACCGACTGCTTAGAAGGCAGTTGCTCTATCCGACTGAGCTATTCACCCACATTAGCACAATATTCTAACACACTTTTATACACAATTGCATCAATGTCAAGTGACAAATCTCTGAAAAGATGTGCGGATGCTCGATCGAGGCTGCTGGGGAGATCGGCAATAATACTCTAGGTAATATGGGAATGTGCGGTATTAAATAATAATAGCTATTTTCTGTTTAGCCAAGTGTGAGCTGTGCCCGATCGAATATGTCAATTATTGCGCCCCAATCAGTCAAAATCGAGATTTGCACTTTAGGTGAGGATCGGCGATCGCAATTGCGGCTCAATTATGGCGGCCAAATTTACAATCTAGTTCAAGCTTTTGCCACTCACCACCGCGAACGAGCGGAACGACAATTGCAGCAACTAATTACTCGCGATCGCGAGGATAACGATCTCGTTACGAGCGATCGATATTTATTGGTGCCAGAAGTGGGGTATTACTCATTATGGGAGCTAACTAAAGCGACTCAGCCGACTGTGGCTGTGGTGCGGCAAGTTGAGGGCGATGTCCAATTAGCTTCGCCATTACAGCAAGCGAGTATTTGGTTATTGCAAGAACTTTGGTTGCAATTGACGGACTTATTAGGAGCTAAGCAGTTAACCACATTTGCCGAAACCTTAGTCAAAGTCACTCCCCAACTGCAATCTTGGGTAGATCTCGATCGACTATTAGCTCTCGATCCGCTGATGAGAGTAAAAATCGGCTCCTGGTCTGATGCTGATTTTATCAACTTGAATCGACAGATATATCATCTAACTCAGAAAAAAATCGGTGCAGAATTTACAACTAAACTCACGATCGAGATCGTTCGAGCGATGCCAGACGATCTGAGCGCGACAATAGCAGAGATCCTCACTATTTGATTTCAGCCAAAGTTGTTAGCTAAGTAGCTGGGTTGAATTAAATATTAAATACTAACTGTAGCTGCAATATTGGTGCTGTTGGGTTGAGGCACGAAACCCAACTCCCAACTCCCAACTCCCAACTCCCAACTCTAAAATAATCCAAAATCCGAATGGCTAAATCATCACCAGATAAATCCGATCCAAACCCTTGGCTGACGGGGGAATATGTTATTTATTGGGGATTAATTTGGTCGATTATTTCGTCGATCGTGTATCTGAATTTTAGCGTCGTCGATTCACAAAGCACCCGTCCGTGGTGGTTTCATTTAATTACCATTACGTTGGAAGAAATCGGTCTGCTCGTGTCTGGATATTTGTGTTGGCGGAACTATCGGAGTAAATATATTGCTGGTGGTAGAGCGGTGTGGTTGTTATTTGCGATCGCCATTTTGGCTTTTTTCGTGGGCAATTTATGGTTCTATCTGTGGGAAGTGCTGTGGGGATTAGCTCCAGCCGCTTCTGCTGGAAATGTATTTTACGTGTTGTTTTATTTAATTCTAATTGCGGGGATGCGCTTGGCAATTCTCGATCGCGATGTGCAGTTGGCGCGTCAGCAATGGGTAGCAGTCATTGGGGTGGTGAGTGTCGGATTGACGATGGGTTGTTGGTTGACGACACTCTCAGCAAAAGCAGTTACATCACCACCGCCGTTGGAAATCTCGCTGGATCGATCGATCGCACGTAGCGGTCAGCTCGTCGCCAGTAGCGCGCCGAGAATCCCCAATTCTCCAAATGAGATGCGCACTCAAAGTCGGCAAATCGACCCCGCTGCGCAGGCACCTGACTGGGTGCTGGCGATCGATCGGGCGATGCATCCGCTGGTAGATACTTTTAATTTATTCTACGTGCTGTGCGATTTAGTCCTGCTGACTTTTGCTGTCATTCTATTATTAGGATTTTGGGGCGGTCAATTGGGTTTACCATGGCGGACGACCGCACAGGCTGTATTATGTTTCTATATTGCCGATACTTGGTTCGCTTACGCCAATAATCGGGTGCAAGGATACGAAAGTGGCTTTATTATGGAAGTGTTCTGGATTTTTGGCATCGTGCAGTTTGGCATTGCTGCTGCGCTAGAATTTGATAACTCCATTCGTGCTCGCCGTCTAGCTCGCCGACGAACTGCTATTAAGTAAACATGAGTTCTAAAAAAATTACCGATGCAGATAAGTTGGAGATTGTAGATCTCTATCGTCAGTCTGGAGAAACAACCGCATCTCTAGCCAGTCGTTATGGGGTCAGCAATTCGACCATTAGTCGCCTGCTTAAAACTAGTATTCCTGAAGCTGAATATGAGATCTTAATCCAGCAAAAGCGCGGATCTAAAGCCAGTGGGGAAGAAGAGAGTCCCACCAGCGACGAGCCGACAGATGGTGCGTCAATGTTACAACCAACACCCACAATCGAGAGCCAACCAGAGCCAGAAGAGTTAATCGCTCCCGAAATCAATTCGGCAGAGCCGACGCTTCGCGAACGAGCCGAACCTGTTATTACTTCCCTCCAAACTGACAAGCCAGATTTGGCACCACCAGCTATTCCTAGCGAACCAGAGCCAGATCTCGACGTAACACCAGCTATTCCTAACGAACCAGAGCCAGATCTCGACGCAACACCTGTTAGTACGAGCGCAGAAGATCGTGCCGCAAACCAACGTCGCGTGCGGCGACGTCCTTCGGCACCCGTGACGATTGCTAGTGAG
>NZ_PVWO01000408.1 GCF_003003845.1 Chamaesiphon polymorphus CCALA 037
CTCCCTAATTTTAGTAGATCGTGTGTCGCTGCCAGTGGGAGCTTGGGATCTTGATGCAGGTTGCTAGTGATGAGTTGTCAGTGCGAGTAGTTGGGAGTGAGTTAGGAGTTGGTAGTGGGTAGTGGTTAGTAAGCGGTCAGCAAATGTAAACATCGATCCCAACTCCCTGCTTGGTGCGCTAACCCGTCTGGAGACCAGACGAGCGCGCATCCGCAACTCCCAACTCCCAACTCCCAACTCCTAACTCCTAACTCCCAACTCCCGTTACTTTTTGCCAAACAATCCGCTAAACATCCCTTCGCTTGGTTTTTTGGGAGCATTTTTACTGCTGGAACCGTTAGTTTTGGGATTGGATAGTCGATCGAATTCTTGCTTGGCTTGGATGACTTGCGGATCTTTCGGGGAGAGTTGGAGAGCTTTGTTAATCGAAATTTTGGCCATAGTCATTTGTTGTTGATTTAAATATACCAATCCCAACAAGGTATGTGCGCGGACATTATTAGGTTCGGCACCGATCACTTCTTTAATTTCAGGTACTGCTTTTGTCCAATTTTTCTTGCTCATGTAATCCTCGGCTCTGCGAAGAGCACCTTCAGTCGCGGATGGTTTGGCCAATTCGGATGAGGCTGGGGTTGTCTCTTTAGCAGCAGTGGATTTGCCACTATTTGCCGCTGGTGGGGTCGATCTTACCGACTGTAGTTGTCTGCGTAACAGATACACCATGTTTAGTTCGCTGATTTGGTTAATCGTCTGCTCGCTTTGGTTTAATTGGGTGTATTGTTGGCTGACAAGTTGCTTGAGGAGTCGATCGTAAACTTGCTCGAAGTCTGTACCACTTTGATACAGTTGTTGGCACAAGGGATCGACAATTTGCACTTGGTTACCTTCTTCTATGAGTCTTTTACCCAGCAGTTCTAGCATGATGATCTGCTCTTGAAGCTGAGATTGACGAGACAGTTGTCCGTAAGCATGGGTAATCAGTCGCGAAAATAGTCTTACCGCCATTTGCCGATCTGCGTCAGTTTGCCATTGCGCACAGTCAGGGTGCAGCAATCTCGCTACAACTTGATAGCGTTCTCTAATGTCTATTTCTTCAGCATTTACACTCACGCCTAGAATAGCGTGTCGATCGGTGAAGTCATACTGAAATAATCCGCGATCTAGTTGAAAACTCATATACTTTGGTGCGCAGCAACAGGAGTCTTGTGGGGTGACGTATGCCCAATTAGTAGTTCAGATCTCAGGAGTATACAATCGTTCCAGATTGGTAACGCTCTCTAGCTCCATCCACTGCCACTGGTTGAGAGTCCTGGGCTTACCAGTAACTCTATGGGGTACATCATCTATATATTCCCCATTTCGCAGCTAATATTCACGTTCGCACCAAAATTTTTTTTGGCATTGCTGGATTGCGGCGGAAACCGCCGCGTTGGCGTAGCCTATCCGGTTGGAGAATCGCCTGTCCGCAAAATCCAAAATCTGTAATCTTAAATCTTCTACCCTCTAGTCTCTAGCCACGACCAAGGTTCGATCTTGGCTACATGCAGTAGTTCTTGGCTCAATTCGTCGTGTAATTTGCCATTGGTGGCGAGAATGCGACCCGATCGAATATCGAAGGGACTGCGATCGTATGCGGTAATCTTACCACCAGCAGCCTCGACAATGGCCACGCCAGCCGCTAAATCCCACGGCGATAGTCCCCGTTCCCAATAGCCATCCAATCGCCCACAGGCGACGTAAGCTAGGTCTATAGATGCGGCACCTGCACGTCTGACACCTTGGGTGATATGGGTCAGATAACAAAATTCTTGATAGTTATTGTCTGGGGTTTCGCGGCGATCGTAAGCAAATCCAGTGACGAGTAAGCTTTTAGCTAAGTTATCGACACTGGAAACGCGGATCGGACGGTCGTTACAGGTCGCGCCAATGCCGACTGCGCCACAAAATAGTTCGCGATGAAACGGGTCGTAGATTGCGCCCACTGTCGGCACGCCATTAATTAACAATCCGATCGAAGCTGCTGAAAACGGGTATTGATGTGCGTAATTTGTCGTGCCATCCAATGGATCGATCGCCCACAGGTATTCGGCATTCAGATCGCCAAATTGACCGGATTCTTCGGCCAAAATCGAATGCTCGGGAAAATTTTGCCGCAATATCTCTAAGATGACTGCTTCTGCTTGCTTGTCAGCTTCTGTGACCAAATCGCCTGGGCGACCCTTTTCGACGATCGACTCCAGTTTTCCCCAACAAGCTTGTAATACTTCACCCGCTGCTAATGCTGCTGCTTTGGCGACTTCTAAGTAAGCAGCTACGCGCTCGTTCGATCGATCGGGAGAGTTCATTTCCACGGGTTTATCGTCTAATTATGTACAGTCGGTATTGTACATTATTGCCGCTGCTACTTACCCTTACAGATCCAATGAAAAACTCCCCTAACTAGTCAAGGGAGAGCGATCGCTAATTAAGTTTTTTTGATAATTAATTCGAGCTACTATTCACGGGAATATTGCCGATTAATTCATACTGTCTTTTTGTTTGGACGTAAAACTGACGGTGTGGCTGTAACTGTTGATAATAAAGTCCGATTCCTTGTTGAATGACCAATGCTGGGTCTTGATTTGTTTGGTTTTGGATTTCTTCTAGTTGGCGGGCTGTTTCAGCGTCTACTTGGATTATGAGTTGCATATATAAAGCCTCTGTGTATATTTAATAGTATCATTAATATTACTCAATCGGTTCTATTGCTCCCTCAGCCGATCGATAGATATTAGTAAATTGAATCTAATTAATAATATACCCAATCGAATAGTCAAGAAAAGTAACGAAAAAGACATTTAGAGACGATTATATTTTGCTTTCAAAATAGTTATTATTGCGGCGGTTTTCGCGATCGCGGAAAGTTACAAAGGATGTCAAGCATGGCGCGGTATCGATCGGACAAACACCATCAGCATGTAAACACTCATTTAGGACTGTGACAACTTACGAACGATCGATCTCCAGATGACAAGTTTTTCGGTAAAATGCTAGAACAAGTAATTACTCACTCCCTAACTCGATGGTCATGAACCCAGCAGCAGCCAATGAAAATAGCGGCACAAATAATGAGCCGAGCGATAAAACGCTCGAAGCGATGAGACATTTTTCCGAAACTTATGCCAAAAACACAGATACATACTTCTGCGTGGATCTTTCGGTAACCGCTGTCGTTATTAAGGGACTGGCCAAAAATAAGGAAGAGTTGGGTTCGCCTCTTTGCCCCTGTCGTCACTATGAAGATAAAGAAGCTGAAGTCAAAGCTGCATTTTGGAACTGTCCGTGCGTGCCCATGCGCGAACGCAAGGAATGTCACTGCATGTTATTCCTAACTCCAGACAATGATTTTGCTGGCAACATGCAGGAGATCGCTCTTGAAGAAGTCAAAGCAGTTTGATGGGCTTGAGGTTTTAGGCTTTAGGCTTTAGGCTGAATGTGCGAACGTCAAAATGGTAAACTATCTTTAATGTGGACTAACGACCACTAGATCTTCACTATTTCGAGTTTCAACCTCATGTCTGTCGATGAATCTGTCAGTCTGCGTCGAGCTATTCCGATCGATCGGATTAAATACGACGATCGGGGTTTAGTTCCTGCCATCATTCAAGATTACTTAGATGGAACTGTGCTAATGATGGCATGGATGAATAGCGAATCTTTGGCTAAAACTTTGGACACGGGTGAAACCTGGTTCTGGAGTCGATCGCGTCAAGAATTTTGGCACAAAGGCGCAACTAGCGGACACATTCAACATGTCAAAGATATTCGCTATGACTGCGATAGCGACGCGCTCCTGATCTCGGTCGAGCAAGTCGGCGACATTGCCTGTCATACTGGCGAACGTAGCTGTTTTCATCAAATCGACACTGCGAAAGTCGCACCACCAGCCGATACGCTCTCAGATTTATATCAGACAATTTGCGATCGCCGGGACAATCCCCGTGAGGGTTCCTATACCCAATCCCTATTCGCAGGCGGGGACAACAAAATTCTCAAGAAAATTGGTGAAGAAGCCGTAGAAGTCGTGATGGCATGTAAAGACGATCGTGCCCCCGAAATCGCAGGCGAAGCCGCAGATCTGTTCTATCATACGCTCGTCGCCCTCGCCCACCATCGCGTTAGCATCCGCGACGTCTATCGCGAACTCCAAAACCGCCGGAAATAGGAAGTAATTCTCTTTGCGAACTAGTGAGGGGTCGATCGTCAGCATCATCTAAATCTATCGTGTTACTCGTGCTCGTTGGGCACTAATTTAAGAGGCTAGGATCTTGTCCGAGTGATTCCTACAGCCTGCTTGGTGCGCTATACCTGGAGGAAACCTCCAGAGCGCGCATCCGCTAAAGCCTAAAGCCTAAAGCCTAAACAACATGCTGACAGAAATTGCCCAGAAAACTCGACTAGCCGCTCAACATTTAGCCAGTCTTCCAGCAATAGCTAAAGATGTGGCGATCGAAGCCATTGCCGCATCTTTAGAACGCCATGCCACTGAAATTGTGGCGGCGAATGCGATCGATTGTCAAGCCGCCGAAGGTGAAATCGCTCCCGCCTTATATGCCCGATTGAAACTAGATGCTACCAAGCTCAAAGGCGCGATCGTCGGCGTGCGTGATGTGGGCAAATTAGCCAATCCAGTGGGTCAAATTCAGATCCATCGCGAAATCGATACCGGACTGATTATGCAGCGTGTAAGCTGTCCTGTCGGCGTTCTAGGCGTGATTTTTGAGGCTCGTCCCGATGCCGTGATTCAGATTGCCAGTTTGGCAATTAAATCGGGGAATGGCGTCATTTTAAAAGGCGGCAAAGAAGCGATCGAGTCCTGTACCGTATTAGTTAAGGCGATTAAGGCAGGATTAGCTCACTCGGAAGTCAATCCCGATGTAATTCAGCTTTTAACTACCCGCGCCGAAACTAGCGAATTACTCAACCTAGATCGCTATGTCGATCTGATTATTCCGCGCGGTTCTAACGAATTTGTCAAATACGTCCAAGATAATACCCGCATTCCCGTGTTGGGACATGCTGATGGCATCTGTCATTTATACATCGATGGCGAGGCCGATTTCGAGAAAGCGATCGCCATCGCCATCGATGCCAAGACTCAGTATCCAGCCGCCTGCAACGCGATCGAAACCCTCCTGATCGATCGATCGATCTCAAGGGAGTTTTTACCGCTAGTTATCGATAAACTTCAGACACATGGCGTCGAAATTCGCCTCAGCGAACTCGGACATCAAATTTTAGATAACGAATTGCATTTAACTGTCGATTTAGCAATTGCTACCGATTGGGCAACAGAATACAGCGATCTGATTATCGCTATCCAAATTGTCCCCGATCTCGAAGCCGCGATCGCGCATATTAATACCTACGG
>NZ_PVWO01000409.1 GCF_003003845.1 Chamaesiphon polymorphus CCALA 037
TAGAAATTCTGCTAATCTAGAATTAGCCGATTTTATCGCCGCAAAAGAGCGATGGATTGACGATTTACTCGCGCTAGCACCGCTGGCTATTAGTAAAGTAGCAGCAAAACTGGCAGAATCGATCGCTATTTATGGTCGAGATGAATTCAAGCCACACGTTCGAGATTTGAGTTATGCAGCTCTACTGTACAAGGCTAATAGCAGTAGTTTGACTGCCGAATTTTTGCAGCAAACATTTCCTACACCTGATAAATGGTGTCAATTAATGAATGATTTAGGCGTTGCAACTCCAAGCGATCGATAATCTAATTTATTACCCTAATTTTTTGGCACTCTCAGCATCCCAACATCCCGCCGATCGCGCCTAAATTAAGAAATCGTATAATTTGCGGCTTGCCAATGGCGATCGGGATTACAGTAGAAGCTAATGGCAATTACCTATTACCTATTCTAGTTAATGAGCCGTTGCGAATTTTCACCCCACCTCTTCCAAGAAAACTACCATGGCTACTCAAGATTTACTCCTCCTGGTCTTGTTACTCTGTCCGGGATTGCTACTATCTGTAACGATTATGCTTACCTTCGCTGCGGGTGGTTAGATACATACAGTACTTTTCAGTATTATGGATCCGTTAATTTGAAGAGCGGGGAGCGAGGAAAGACTGTACTTCACGATTGATGAAAGTGCTGTAATGCCTGAAACCTAGCTGATGGGCAATGTCCACCCAACTCCCCGCTTCCCACAAAAAACCAGATTGCTATCTACTACCAATCCCGTTGAGTCAAACTGCGAGCTTGTTGATAGCAGTTTTCGGCTTCTTCCCACTGCTGGAGACTGCTGTGCGCGCGACCTTGATTGAACCAGTACTCAGAATTTTCTGATTCTAGTCCAGTGGCTTGTTGAAAGCTGAATAGAGCATTATCGAGGATATTGAGTTCGAGCAAACAATTACCACGACTATTCCAAGCGGCGGCGCGATCGGGATCGAGATTGAGAGCGACTTCATAGTCGGCTAGCGCAGCTTCAAATTCGCGCCGCAACAGGTAGATGTTGCCACGTCGATACCAGGCGAGGGTCGCTTGGGGATCTAGCTCTACGGCTTTAGTGAGGCTAATAATGGCTGCATCCAGTCTCCCCAAGGCTTGCTGGGCGATTGCTTGTTTGTACCAAGTTGAGGCATCGTTGGCGTCTAGTTTGAGGCTGGTTTGATAGCACTGGAGAGCCTCCGCGTACTGCTGAAGGTTGAGGTGGGTAGCTCCCTGATTATTCCAGCCCAAGGGATCTTCAGGGGCAATCTTGGTGGCTTGGCGATAGCTATGCAGCGCACCTTCAAGATTTCCAAGTTGAAATAGGGCACTACCGCGACTATTCCAAGTACTGGCTGTCAGTGGCGAACGCACTTTGGCTTCTGAATCTTCGACAGTCGGCGATAATGTCAATGCGCGATCGAAGCTCGCTACCGCCGCCTCCCAGCGACCGAGTTCGAGGGAGGCAATGCCGCGATAGTGATAGGCTTGCAGTTCGTCAGGATTGAGAATGGCGCAGTTGTCGTAACAGGCGATCGCATCTTCGTATTTGTGGAGATGAAATAAAGCCGTGCCGCGATTGAGCCAGACTTGTGGATCGAGTTTATCGATTTCAATACTTCGCTCGTAACAAGCTAGTGCTTCTTGCCAGCAACCGAGGTATTGCAATGCCATTCCCCGTCCATTCCAGATTTGAGCATTATGGGGGTGAATTTCGAGACTGCGTTCGTGAGCTGCTGCCGCTTCTTCATAGCGTTTGAGGTGAAATAGGGCTTTACCGCGATTGTGCCAACTTTGATAAAACTGTGGTTTGAGTGCCAAGGCTTTGTCATAACTTTCGATCGCGCATTCATAGCGTTTGAGCGATCCGAGCACGTTGCCATGATTGTTCCAAATATAATAATCTTCTGGTTTGATTTGGAGCGCGCGTTCGTAGCTTGCGAGTGCGGGTTCCAACCTTCCCAATTGAAATAGCAGATTGCCTTGCTGATACCAGGCGGCGGCGT
Source organism: Chamaesiphon polymorphus CCALA 037 (assembly GCF_003003845.1). Classification (GTDB taxonomy): domain Bacteria; phylum Cyanobacteriota; class Cyanobacteriia; order Cyanobacteriales; family Chamaesiphonaceae; genus Chamaesiphon; species Chamaesiphon polymorphus. The sequence continues at coordinate 2,034 of NZ_PVWO01000409.1, forward strand.
GGTTCGGATCGAGTGCTAGAGCGCGTTGGTAACTCTGGAGATTCTCAGCAGGATCGCTGTGAAGTTGGAACTGCGCTTGTCCGCGCTGATACCAGGCTAGAGCACGATTAGGGTCGGACTCAATCGCCCGATCGTAACTACTCAGGGCATCTTCCCACCGTTCTAGTTGCCCTAATAAATAACCCCGATCGTACCAAGTTTCGGCACGACGTGGTTCTAGTTCTAGAGCCTGCCGATAAGCCGCCAACGCCGCGACAAAATCGCCACAATGATATTGAGCTTTGCCCAACAATGCCCAGCTTGTCGCCGATGCTGGCGCAATGCCTGTAGCTGTTTGCAAGCTATCTACTGCCGTGTGGTAATTACCTAATTCGATCGAGATTTGCCCGTGTTGCGTCCAGATTTCTGGATTGTCCGGATCGAGTTCGATCGCTTGACAACAGGCGATGAGGGCGGTTTCCCAGTCGCCTTGAGCTGCCTGGACTTGGCTTTGATTGTAGAGGATCGACTGATTTTGCGGATCGAGACTCAGGGCGCGCTCGTAGCAGACATTAGCGGCTTCCCAGCGGTTCAGTGCGGCTAAAGCCTGACCTTTGGCATACCACGCATCGGCGGCATTTTTATTGAGGGTTAGAGCCAGCTCGTAGCAAGCCAGAGCCTCTTGATGGCGGTTTAATTTGGCTAGTACTTGGCCGTGACTATAGCAGAGATCGTAGCTAGCAGTGGTAAGGGTGGTAACTCGTTCGTAACACGCGACGGCGCGTTCCCATTGCTGTAATTCTTGCATTGCTCTACCTTGGCGATACCAGGCTTCGGCGCGCTCGGGTTGCAAATTGGTCACCTGCTCGTAGGCAAATATCGCCTCTGACAATTCGCCCAATTGCCAGAGCAAATTGCCCATGCCGTACCAGGTATCGGCATCTTGAGGGTGGTAGGCAATCGCCCGCTCGTAAGCGGCTAACGCGCCGTCGGTATCGCCGAGCTGGGTGAGTTCTTTGCCCAAATTATGCCAAGCGGGGTGATAGTCGGACTGAAGTTCGATCGCCTGACGATAGCTAGCGATCGCCTCCTCTTGGCGACCGAGATGTGCCAATGTCAAGCCACGATCGTTCCAACTATGGTAGTCTTCGCGGTTGAGTTCGATCGCGCGTTCGTAGACGATGAGAGCTTCGGCATAGCGTTGGAGTTTGAGTAATGTTTTACCTTGAAAGTGCCAGACGATCGCCGCACTCAGATCGATCTTGAGGGCTTGCTGGTAGCTATAAAGAGCTTCATCCCAGCTTTCGAGATGCCAGAAGGCATGGCCGCGCTGACACCAGCAATTAAAGCTATCTGGGGTGGTTGTCAGGGCTAGATCGTAGCTGGCGATTGCTTCGGTATAGCGTTGGAGCTTGAACAGCGATTGTCCTTTGCCTTGGCTGGCGGGGGCAAAACTAGGCGAGATTGCGATCGCTCGATCGTAGTTGGTAATGGCGTATTCGTGTCGTCCTAGTTCGGCGAGGGCACGACCGCGCTCGTACCAAGATTGATAAAAATTGGAATCGATCGCGAGTGCGCGATCGTAGCTTTCCAACGCGGCGGTATATTCTTGGCGCAATCCTTGAACGACGCCGTAGCTATGCCAAATTGCCGGATCGCGAGGGCGAAGTTGCAAGGTACGATCGTAGTTTTCCAACGCGGCAGTATACCGCCCGAGGGCGGCTAGAGCTTGGCCGCGATCGTACCAAGGTTCGTAGTTTTCGGGATGGATATCGATCGATCGATCGAAACAAGTCAGAGCTTCGGCGTATCGCTCTAATTTAGCCAGAGCGCGCCCGCGACTGTGCCAAATATAAGGGTCGTTGGGCTGCAACCCCAGAGCTTTATCGTAGCTGTCGATCGCTTCGGCATCTTTGCCCTGGTGCGCGAGGGTCATGCCGTGATTGTACCAAGCGGGATGAAATTCGGGATTGAGCTTGAGGGTACGATCGTAGCTGCTAATTGCCTCTTCGTAGCGTCCCAAATGAAACAGCACGAATCCTAAGTTATTCCAGGCTTGATAATAATCGGGTTTGAGCTTGAGACTGCGATCGTAACTAGCCAATGCCAGATCGTATTGACTCAGATGAAACTGTGCCATCCCTTTGTTATACCAAGCCTGATGGAATTGAGGCTGGATTTGTAACGTCCGATCGTAGCTGACGATCGCGGCTTCATAGCGTTGGAGATGAAATTGGGCGACGCCTAAATTATTCCAGGCGGTATAAAATTCTGGGTACAGCCGCGTTGCTTGCTCGTAAGAACCGATTGCCGTCTCAAATTTACCCAGTTTAAACTGGGTTTTGCCCAGGTTATTCCAGGCATCGCTGAGGCTCGGATCGAGTTGAGTGGCTTTGCGATAGCAGTCGAGGGCATGTTCGTATCGCCCCAAGTGAAACATTGCTTTGCCACGATCGTTCCAGGCTGTGGCATCTTTGGGTGAAAGGGTAGTAGCTTGCGTATAGCAGGTGAGGGCTTCTTGAGGGCGATCTAACAGCAACAGCACATTACCGCGATTGCTCCAGCCCTCGGTCAGTTGGGGCTGTAATTTGGTGACCATTTCATATCTGCGCAATGCAGGTTCCAGTTCCCCCAGATGGAACAGAATATTACCGCAGTAATTCCAGGCTCGATCGAAATCCGGTTGTAGTTGCGTGACTTTGGTATACGATGCTAGAGCTGCCTCAAAATCCCCGAGAAAAAATAATACTTTGCCCTGATTGCACCAAGCGGCTGGAGACTCTGGAGCCAGTTCGATTGCTACGCGATAGCATCTTAAGGCGTCCTGAAAACTTTTTTGCTCGAAGTGCGCCACGCCCAAATTATTCCAAGCTTGATAAAACTGCGAATCGAGTTCGATCGCTTTTTGGTAAGCGTCGATCGCGGCTCTAATCTGTCCCAATTGAAATAATACTTGGCCTTGATTATTCCAGGCAAACCGATCGCTCGGATCGATGTGCAAACTTTGTTCGTAACAACCACAGGCTGCTTGTACCTGTCCGATGTGAAATAATAACCAGCCTTTATTAGATAGCGTCAAGCTATCATCTGGCGAAATCTCTAAGGCGCGATCGTAGGCAGACAGTGCCAGATCGTATCGTTCTAGTTCAAATAAAGCGCGTCCTTTTTGATACCAGGCAAATCGATCTTCAGGATTGAGTTCGATCGACCGATCGCAATTTTCGATCGCTTGTGCGTAATAGCCTAATTGAAATAAGACCCAAGCTCGATTGGCCCATGCTTCGGCATCTTCAGGTCGGAGTGCGATCGCGCGCTCGTATGATTCCAAGGCTTTCTCTAATCTTCCCAGCCCCACCAAAACCCACCCAAGCTTTGCCCATGCTTCTTGCTTG
>NZ_PVWO01000410.1 GCF_003003845.1 Chamaesiphon polymorphus CCALA 037
GGCACAAGCCCCTTTTCTCTATTAATTATTGTTCTCTATGCTCCGTAAGCATCCCAGGAGTTTTCTGCACCACTAAGCCTAATTGCTGATAATCTAAATTAGACCGATTCACGATCGATCTAATTTAATGCCATTTATTAACTTTTTCAGCAAGCCCTATATAGTTGCTGATAACGCTGCCAATCGCCCTCGCGTTGATTGAGGGTTGCCCGTACTTGTTGTAACTTGGCGGTAGCTTGGGCAATTTCTTGGGGGCGATTTCCCGCTTGCAACTGTTGGAGATTGGCTTTGGCTTCGGCTAATTGTGCCTCTGCTTTGGCAATATCTTGGGGGCGATTTCCGGCTTGCAATTGTTGGAGATTGGCTCTGACTTTGGCTAATTGTGCTTCTGCCTTAGCAATATCTTGCGGGCGATTGCCAGCTTTCAAGCGTTGCAGATTTGCCTGCTGCTGCAATAGTTGTCCTTGGTATTGAACGAGCTGCCCGCGCAAACTAGAGTCATCCATGACCGCAATGACCTGACCTTGCTTGACGCGATCGCCTTCTTTGACTAGTAGCGATTTAATGATGCCAGCGGTTTTGGGGCTGAGATTAATCGATCGATAGGCTTTGACTGTGCCATTTGCCGTGATGGTGGTAGGAACGGTTTTCCGCTCGACTGCTTGAGTTAACGGTTTGGCAGCCGATCCGGTTGGTAATAATTCCTGCAATTTCGATCCCAAACCGACGGGGCCACCTAGTGCCATGACGATCGGCGGGAGGATGAAAATCAGCCATTTCCATTTCAACCACGGTGGCTTGGCTGGCGACTGGCTAGACGGCGAAGGATCGAGATCGCCTGTTTCCAAATGTTCCGATCGAGATTGCTGGTGCGATGTTGTTGTCACCAGAGTGCTACTCAATCTATGTTCTGGTAGAGATTGCTGGCGCGAATCTGAATTAACAGGCGTGTCGGTTAACATATCTTCCTTATCATTCATTAGAATGTGAGTACTTACTTATTAATTAGCTAAAAAAATATCGAGTTGTGACAATCTTCGCCATACTAGGAGATCGAATTGTCATTCAATGTAACTAACGGAGAGAATAGAGAACTACCCTTTACCCTCTACCCTCTACCCTCTAATCTGGAGCAATTCCCGTCCACAGTGTTTCAATGAGATTGTCAACAAAAGTTTGTGGCTCGATCGATTTAAGCTTGGGCAAGATTAACGGGATCGGAAATGGTATTTTGTTCGAGACCGCTCTAGTTACTGAATAGTTTTGGATCGAACCGACGATCGCGTGCGCGATAGTCATCGAATCACAGGGTTTAAGATGACCTTGCGAGATCGCGCGATCGATATATCTCGCAATTAACTGACTATCTCTGATCGGTGGCGGTACCATCGGTGGCAGGGCTGACTTCGACTGAGTCATCATCATCAAGACTCGCGGCATCATCTCTTGATAAAAATCCACCATCTGAGTGCAGATCTCGGTTAGTTCCGATCGAATCTCGGCTGTCGGTGTCTGATTAGACAAAATCTTGGCATATTGGGGTGTTTCGGAAACGCCAATTGCGGCTAGAAACAAAGCTTGCTTGGTGGCAAATCGTTTGAAGATCGATGCTTCCGATATGCCAGCTTTTTCGGCGATCTCAACTGTCGAACCACCTTCCCCTTGTTCTAAGAACACTTGCCTAGCGGCTGCCAAAATTTCTTCATTAGTGATTTTGGGAGGTCGAGGCATATACAACTGGGTGACTATTCACCGATCGTAGCGCGGTGTTGATGGGAGCGTCAAGTTGGCTCTGCCGCGCGGATGGCGATCGACGATCGTCCAGCCGATCTTACCTGCTCGCCGTCCAATTTTTACGCCCGATCGGGAGATCGGCAATACCTTTCATCACTTGCCCTGTCAGCGTCCCCGCAAAACTAAATTTTATGCCCCGCATTTTGCCAGAGAACGCTAATTTACCATCGTTGGCGATCGTTCCCGTAACGGGCATATCCCCAAATGGCAAACCTTTCATCGTACCTGTCAGTTCATTGCCTTTTTGACTAAATACATAAGTTGCGGTTCTGCCTTCTTCACCAAGCGACACTTTCCAAGTCCCTGCGACATTAGGCGTCTTGGTGCTAACAGTTGCAGGTTTAGGAACTTTGGCATTTGATACTGGGTTTTCAGGCGTTTGGGTAACAGCAATGTCAGACAACAACATCGAAGACACAGAGCCAAGCAAGAGTAGTGGCCAAGATTTAGACATATTTTACCTCTGAGGATAGATCTACATAACAGGTTCGCCAAATTTCAACTTGGACGATCTGCAAGGTGTATCGATGAATAATCAATAAGTGAGTGAGTAGTTACTTATTAATAATACTCAGGGGTTCCGCTCTTGTCAAGTAGGGTAGAAGGGAGGGTAGAGGGTAGAGGGTAGAGGGTAGGTTTTAGGGTAGAGGGTAATGGATTTTGGGCGATGCTGAATGGATGTATGAAATGCCCTCGAAATTTAAGGTAGGGGTAATTCATGAATTACCCCTTGTATCCTAGAAGAGATTGCATTAGCGATCGATCGCCAGCACCACAGGAAGTGGGAAATTCGGATTACCCCTAGAGACGCCAAGCTCGCAAGTGTAGATTGAATGACCATATTCCAAATAGTAGCAAACATCAAAACTGGACAGTATCAGAGGTCATCCCTAACAGGTAAACCTGCATTGACAAGGTAAGTGAATAGCTACTGGTAGTGCTGACAAATAAACGGATAGCAACCAGACACCCACAGATGAGCCAGAGCGAGCAGAAGTTAGACATCTTAGGTATCGACATCAGTAAAGCCAAATTTGATGTAGCTTTAATCAAAGCAGGAGGAGATAAAGTTAAAAATAAAGTATTTGCCAATACACCAGAAGGATTTGAGCAGTTACAACAATGGCTGACGAGTCAGAGTGTAACTCAACTGCACGGGTGTATGGAAGCGACCAGTACCTACGGCAATGCTCTGGCTCGATTTCTATTCGAGATTGGGTATGCAGTGAGTATCGTCTGTCTTGTCTCGCTTCTTACGGCGGGACACCCGCCGAGCGCGAGCCGCAATCCATCCCGCACCAAAGCTTTTGGGCGTAGTCAGTTGAGCCGGACGAAGACCGACCGCACTGATGCCAAAACAATCGCCCAATTTTGTGTGGCTCTGACACCCGCACTGTGGACACCGCCACCAATTGAGGTCGAACAGTTACAGGCATTAGTACATCGGCTGGACAACCTCAAATCCATGCGGCAACAAGAGTCCAATCGACTCGAAACCGCTGACAGCATTGTGATTGCCGCAATTACCACTCATATTGAGTTTCTGACTCAACAAATTGTTGCTACGGAAGCTCTCATTGGCGACCATTTTGACCGACATCCGCATCTGAAGGCTCAACGAGATTTAATCACCTCGATTCCAGGTATCGCCCAGGCTACTGCCTCAGCAATCTTGGCCGAAATTCGCGATTTGAGTGCGTTTGAGAGTGCCGACCAGTTGGCTGCTGTCTTGTCGGTTTTTTTATTCGGAGGGAACCTCCGAATAAAACCGCCGCTTTTGCTGGTTTAACCCCTAGCGAGTTTTCCTCTGGTTCTTCGGTACATGGCAAGCCGCGATTGTCCAAAATTGGCAATCGCAACTTACGGAAGGTTTTGTATATGCCTGCTCTAGTAGCGCGTCGTTATAATCCCTTGATTCGGGATTTTTGCGAACGCTTGCTAACTAAAGGGAAGTCGAAGATGGCTGTCATTGGTGCGGCAATGCACAAACTGTTACGTCAAGTCTTTGGTGTGCTTAAATCTGAACAACCTTTCGATCCTAATTTTCTTACTCCTCCCTCTTGACTCTCAAGACAGTATCTACCTTAAATTTCAGGGCTTGTCTCAAATGTATAATGATAAATCCCTCAATGTTTGCCATTTTCAGACAGACATCGAGGGATTTATCTAATAAATTTCTAACCTAGACTATAGATCAATACTCTAGTACTGAAGGATCTACTTCCCGACTCCAAGCTTGAATGCCACCTTTGACATTCGTGCCCTCAATTCCAGCTTCCTTGAGGATGGCTAGAGCTTTGGCAGATCGACTGCCCATCTTACAATGAGCGATGAGACGATGACCATTGAGAGCGGCTTTGACCTGCTCTATACCCTTACCCTGTTCGATATCTGGGAGGGGAATCAGGATCGCACCAGGAATTTTAGCAATATCGTACTCATTGGGATTGCGAACGTCAATTAAGACGAAATCGTCAGCACCACTATCGATGAGTTGCTTGAGTTCTGTTACCGTCATTTCTGCTAGCATACTTTGTTGTTCGGCTTCAGCCGCCTTCGCTTGCGGAATTCCACAAAACTGTTCGTAATCGATTAATTTCTCAATGACCGGACGGACGGGATTGGGACGCAGTTTCAACTCGCGGAACTTCATTTCTAGGGCATTATATAACACCAATCGACCGCTGAGTGTCGTCCCCTGACCGAGAATAATCTTCACCGTTTCGGTGGCCTGAATTACCCCGATAATACCAGGGAGAATGCCTAAAACGCCGCCTTCAGCACAGGAGGGAACCATGCCTGGTGGTGGTGGTTCTGGATACAAATCGCGATAGTTTGGCCCACCTTGATAGTTAAAGACCGTCGCTTGTCCTTCAAACCGGAAAATCGACCCATAGACGTTGGGTTTATCTAATAACACGCAAGCATCATTGACTAGATAGCGGGTGGGGAAGTTATCTGTTCCATCCACGACGATATCGTAAGGACGAATGATATCTAATGCGTTCGCCGAACTCAATGCCGTCTCATAGAGGTCTACTTGACAGTAAGGATTGATTTCATGAATCCGGTTTTTCGCCGATTCAATTTTGGGTTTGCCCACCCAAGAAGTGCCATGAATGACTTGACGTTGGAGATTGGAATGGTCTACCACATCAAAATCGACAATGCCGATGCGACCGATGCCTGCGGCAGCTAGATAGAGTAACAATGGCGAACCGAGTCCCCCCGTACCTACGCAGAGGACACTGGCAGCTTTGAGCCGTTTTTGACCGTCTAAGCCCACTTCTGGGAGGATCAAATGCCGCGAATAGCGGGCATATTCTTCAGGTAGTAACTGGATTTCGTCCAGATTCGGATCGAGCATAGCTAGTTTAGTTAAAGCTGATGATTGGTGAGTTCAACAGCGATCGCCAAGAGGTGTGGTATCTAGAAACTAGCACTCCGACCGTCGCCGTTCGCGTTGGTGTCAGCATCGCCTACCGTTAAGCACGGCGGTAGATCTACCAAATCGGTCTCCGTTCGGGTGTCCTTAAATCGGACACTGTTTACCAGACTGATGGTTAATATTCTACCTCGATCGCGGAGCGTCTTGAC
>NZ_PVWO01000411.1 GCF_003003845.1 Chamaesiphon polymorphus CCALA 037
ACGCTTTAAATTCTCCAACTCTCCAGTTCCGTGACAAAACTTTATGCAGTTTATTATTTCCCCACCTACCTACTTAGCTTGTGGGAATTACGTTATCCTATAAGTCTAATCCAAGAATATTTTACTTGGGCTGCGGTCAGATATGGCCTAGCCTTTCAACCGATTCCAGCTTTTGGTTTGGCTCTGTGCGTAGGGATGACAACTGGTACTTTGGTATGGCAAAGTCGCAATGTACTTTGGGGACTTCCCAAAAAAGATCGCCAACGATTAGCCAAGCAAGTCCGCCAGATTCGGCAGCAAGGTAGTTCTCATCCGTTGTGGAAATGGGTAGTAAAGTCAATTGATAATTGATAATTGATAATTGATAATTGATAATTGATGGTCGATCGTGAATGACTGTAATAATCTATCGATCTTTATCAAAAAATAGGCATTCAATCTCTAACATAATTATTGCCTAAAGCCTAAAGCCTAAAGCCTAAAACCTTCTGCCTTCCCATACGGCTTAACCACTAAACCTCATGCAATCTCCCACCTTAGACTCCCAGAATCCTCCAGAACCCAAACTCATCGATGCTTGCGTGCATTGTGGTTTTTGTCTGTCTACATGTCCTAGCTATCGCGTCTTGGGTACGGAAATGGATTCGCCACGGGGACGAGTTTATTTGATGGATGCGCTCAACGAAGGTGAAATCGAACTTACCCCTGCGGTTGTCAGTCATTTCGATAGTTGCTTGGGTTGTCTGGCTTGTACAACTACCTGTCCGTCGGGAGTGCAGTATGACAAATTAATTGCCTCGATGCGTCCCCAAATCGAACGCAACCATCAACGTCCGCTCGTCGAACGGTTGTATCGACAGTTTATTTTCGGGCTATTTCCCTATCCCAATCGGCTACGATTGTTACTAATTCCGTTATTTATCTATCAGAAACTCGGCTTACAAAAACTCATCCGCCAAACTGGCATCGTCGAAAAAGTATCGCCCCATTTAGCGGGGATGGAGTCTAATCTCCCCGAACTATCCTTAAGTACATTTCAAGATACCTTACCCGAACTCATTCCCGCCCAAGGTACGCAAAGATATCGCGTGGGGATGATTTTAGGTTGCGTGCAGCGGCTATTTTTCGATCGCGTGAATCAGGCTACAGTGAGAGTACTCACCGCCAATGGTTGCGAAATTGTCATTCCACCCGCACAGGGATGTTGTGCCGCTCTCCCGCACCATCAAGGGCAAGAAGAACAAGCTAAAACCCTTGCCAGACAGATGATAGATAATTTTGCCGATACCAACGTCGATGCCATTATTATCAATGCTGCTGGTTGCGGACACACATTAAAAGAATACGGCGAATTACTCCACGACGATCCTGAATACGCCCAAAAAGCGATCGATTTTGCGGCCAAAGTTAAAGATGTTCAAGAATTTCTCGCCGACATCCAACTAACCACCCAACTATCGCCGATTTCGAGCGAACCACTGAAGTTAGTTTATCAAGATGCTTGTCACTTATTGCACGGGCAAAAAATTAGCGTCCAACCGCGCCAGTTACTAAAACAAATTCCCAACATCACCCTCACCGAACCCCTAGATGCAGCTTTATGCTGCGGTAGTGCTGGCGTTTATAATATGCTTCAGCCAGAAACAGCCAACGAACTCGGCTCTCAAAAAGTCCGCAACTTAGTCAATACCGGAGCGACGATTATTGCCTCGGCAAATCCTGGCTGTACGCTGCAAATTGCTAAACACCTGGAACTTCAAGGTCATCAGACTAAAATATTACACCCGATCGAGCTTTTAGATTTATCGATCGCGGGAAAAATGCTCTGAAACAATCCGAGAGTTGCCCAGATGTTTTGTAATCGATGTGGTGAAAAGAGAGAAGCAGCTATATTTTTATTACTGCACCGCGAAAGTGGACTAAACAATTTTGAGATTAGACGAGCAGTATTGCTTTGATACCAACATGAATCAAGATGATGAATTTTGATTTTGGGGAAAGATAAGTATATTAGTCCCGTTAATCTTCCTAACTTTACATGACTCACGGTAATACCCGATCGAATCGACATCCTTATGTCTATGAAAGTGTCAAGCTAAGCGAGACCGAATTAGTATTGCAACCAGCCTGCTCGCGCGCGCGAGTGATGCGAAAAGCTTGGTTGAGTATGCTGCTCTTTGAGATCGTGATTCTACCACTGATGATGTTGGCTACTTTCGGAGTAAATATTATCGTGTTTGCAAGTCTTAAGTCAATTATGCCAGTGTTTGAAAATACACTATTAACCCATATTTGTATTCTGTTGCCTTGGGTAATATTGGCAGCCGCAATGGTATTTCTGACTTGGAGAATGGTGTGGGAAAGTGGCTACACAACATTTATTTTCGATCGCCTTCAGCAGCAATTAATCATTAATACCGCTAATCTCGTCGGTGGTAAGCTGGTACAGATCGTTCCTTTCGATCGAATTGAAGATGCCCAGTTTGAGGAATATATTGATGATGGCGTGATGCACATTAATATCTTTTTGTTAATTCCCAAAAAACCTCCCAAGATTGCGACCGATCGCCAGCACAGATTTAACTTAAGTAGTATGAATACAGATGATTATCCGAGTGTAGATAGTATTACTACCAAACAAGAGCATCAACGGCTTTTACTTCAAGTTAGATCTATACTAGGATTATCAATTGAGGCAATTTCGCAGCAGATAAGTCAACACCGAACTATTCCTACAGAGGCAGAAATTCAGCAAGAAAAAGAGCGAGCGAGCGTCGCAGCTAGAGAATCGCTCGTCGAGTTAACAAAAACAATCTTTAGTAGCAAACAGCAAAAACAAGAGCGGCTCAAAGTGTTACGGGAACTAACTCTTCAATCGCCTGAAGATCCCAAAATCTGGGAAGAGTTGGGATTACTCTTGGCTATGCAGAAAAATCCATCTATATCTGAAATAATTGCTGCCTACCGTCAAGCAGAGGCATTATATCTCGATCGCGAAGATACCGAAAATGCCATAAAGATTGCCAAAATTATCCATAATCTAAATTAGTTAGTTTCAGAATCTAATGTAGCAGATTTACTCGTAGAGATGATGTGGATATCGACATTTTTAAGCAGTCTCAGAATTTGTTGAGTTAATGAACCTTTCCATAAAATTTGCCAGCGCGATTTCTGACTTTCGCCCATGACAATTTGTGTGATGCGATATTGCTTGGCAGTTTGAACGATCGCTTTGATAATATTGTAGTCGCGCACCTGGATAAACTCGCCGCCAAATTCTTGACAGAGCCGTTCGCAAGTAGCGATATGCAGGCTTTCTGCTTTGGTCAAAAATCGATCGGGTTCGTTGACAAATAAAACATAAAAACGAGCGTGCATATAGTTAGCCACTCGCGCGCCGCGACGGAGCAGTTGGATCGTATTGGGATAAGTCGAAATACATACCAATAACCGTTCGTGAATGTTACAAGAAGCAGGTACGAGGGCATCGCCGTTCGCCTGCTCGGTCTCTTCCTCAATGTTATCGGCGACTTCTCGCAGTGCCAATTCGCGGAGTGCGGCCAAATTACGCCGCTGAAAGAAGTTATTTAGCGATCGATCGATTTTATCGGGAGCATAGATTTTGCCATCTCGCAGGCGTTCTTGGAGGGTTTCTGGCGTGACATCGACGACGACGACTTCATCAGCCGCGTCTAAGACCCGATCGGGAATGCGTTCGCGGACGACGATCCCTGTAAGCTGGGCGACGGTATCATTCAGGCTTTCGAGATGTTGAATATTCACGGTGGAATAGACATCGATCCCCGCCTGGAGAATCTGTTCGACGTCCTGATAGCGTTTTTCGCGTTCGGAGCCGGGGATATTGGTATGCGCTAGTTCGTCTATTAATGCTAGTTGTGGTTGGCGGCGGAGGATGGCTGGCACATCCATTTCGGTAAGCATCACGTCTTTCCAGGTAATCTGCTGGCGGGGCACTTGCTCTAAACCCTTAGCTTTGGCAATAGTCTCAGCGCGATTGTGGGTTTCGAGCAAGCCGATGACGACATCGATGCCTTCAGCGCGCAGGCGATGCCCTTCTTCGAGCATTCTGTATGTTTTGCCGACGCCGGGACTCATACCAATGAAGATTTTATGTTTGCCACGACGATATTTGTGCATAATTTAAATACTTTTGTCTTGAGAGCGTGCGGGTTAATTAATATATGGACGATCGGTTATTTCATCTTTATTGGCACGATCGATTAATTGGCACAATTACAAACATTAGTTATATAGATTTCCCGTGGCTGGGTGGCATTATTGCTTTTGAGGAATTGAGCGACAATGTGCGATCTGCGCTCGAATATATTGATGCTGCATTGGCAGAGGATTACGATCGTTTGCCAGACGTAGAATTTGATGTCGATCCTTGGGAGGGCTGGCGAATTGTTGCACCCGATGGTAAGACGATTAGAATGTCCCCACCTGTAGTAGATTTTGTGGAAGGAACTGTGACTTGGAGATAAATCCAAACGCAACATAAATATGCGATCGTGAATGTTGGGTTTTGCGATACTCAACCCAACCTACAATTTTTCTTTCTCTGCGTCCTTTGTCTTGTTGCGCTAAACCGTCGGGAAACAAAGGCGTGCGCGCATCGCTGCGCCTCTGCGGTTATTAAAAATCTCTCGATCTCTACCGCAAATTATCCAAAGCCAGATTTAATTTCAACACATTGATTCCTGGTTCGCCGAAGATGCCGAGGAAGCGATCGTCGGTATTTTGGACGATTAACAGTTCGACTCGATTGGTGGGGAGATTGCGTGCGGCTGAGATGCGTTGAACTTGCGCTCTGGCGGCTTCGGGGGTGATATGGGGGTCGAGGCTGGAACCGGAGGTGTAGAGGAGATCTGCGGTGGGTTTGATGCCTGCTTTTTGGAGTCTGGGGAGGTCGCCTGCGATCGCTTTTTTGGGGTCGGGGTCGGTTTTGCCGTTAATGCGATCGAGGAGCGCGGGGTTGCTGGGGGCGAGGTTGGTGGCTCCAGATACTCCGGTTTTGAGGATGCCTGCGGTGTCTTGGTTGGGGTCGGCGGTGCTGTAGCTGGTGCTGCTGGGGCGGCTGTTGAAGTAGCGATCGCTGGTAAATGGTTGACCGATGAGGGCGGAGCCGATGGTTTGTCCTTGGGGGTTTTTGAGGGGGCTACCGTTGGCTTGGTATGAGAAGGCGGCTTGGGAGATGGCGAGCATTGCGAAGGGGTAGATGACGGCGACTAGGAGCCAGAGGACGAGGGTGGCGCGGATGGCTTTGGTGATTTCGCGGATGGGATTCATGGGTGGTTGGGTGGGGCTTAGTTTTGGGGTATGAGGTGGGGCTTAGTTTTAGGTTATTGGTGCTAGTGGAACCCGGAT
>NZ_PVWO01000412.1 GCF_003003845.1 Chamaesiphon polymorphus CCALA 037
CTAAAGCCTAAAGCCTAAAACCTAAAGCCTAAAGCCTAAAACCTAAAGCCTAAGTAATTGGGTGTCTAGATGGCTGGTATGATGGCTGTTGATGGCGATCGCGACCACCTCAGTACCAAACACCTAAATATAAAAAATATTCATGAAAATTTTATTTGTCGCGGCGGAAGCTGCACCCATAGCCAAAGTTGGTGGTATGGGCGACGTGGTGGGTGCCTTACCTAAATTCTTGCGGAAAATGGGACATGACGTCCGCATCTTCATGCCATACTACGGCTCCATAGTCGGTAAATTAGATATCCCCTCCGAGCCTGTCTGGTGGGGATATGCCATGTTCAATCACTTTGCCGTATACGAGACAGTTCTCCCCGGTACCGACGTCCCCCTGTACTTATTCGGGCATCCAGCCTTCGATCCGCAACGAATCTACGGCGGCGAGGATGAAGACTGGCGATTTACCTTCTTTGCTAATGGTGCAGCGGAGTTTTGTTGGAACTATTGGAAACCAAATATCATCCACTGCCACGACTGGCATACGGGGATGCTGCCCGTGTGGATGCACCAAGATCCCGATATCAGCACGATCTTTACCATTCACAATTTAGCTTATCAAGGGCCGTGGCGGTGGTTCCTAGAGCGGATTACCTGGTGTCCGTGGTACATGCAGGGTCACAATACCATGGCCGCAGCGGTGCAATATGCCGATCGAGTCAATACGGTGTCACCAACTTATGCCGCCCAGATCCAGACGATCGAATATGGTGAGAAAATAGAGGGGTTATTATCGTTTATTAGTGGCAGGCTATCGGGAATTGTCAATGGGATCGATACAGAAGTTTACGACCCGGCCAACGATAAAGCTTTAGCGCAAACTTATACTGCCAAAACGATCGAAGATCGCGTCAAGAACAAAGCCGCACTCCAGCAAGAAGTCGGCTTGGCGATAAATCCGGATACTTTCCTCGTCGGTATGGTATCTCGCTTGGTAGAGCAAAAAGGCTTGGATCTGATGCTCCAGACACTCGATCGATTTTTGGCTTATACGGATGCTCAGTTTATCGTCTTGGGCACTGGCGATCGCCATTATGAGACGCAACTATGGCAATTAGCCTCGCGTTATCCAGGACGGATGGCAACTTATCTCCTCTATAATGAATCGCTCTCGCGCCGGATTTATGCAGGTTCGGATGCCTTCCTGATGCCGAGTCGCTTTGAACCTTGCGGGATCTCCCAGATGTTGGCGATGCGTTACGGTTGCGTACCCATCGTGCGTCGCACTGGCGGATTGGTAGATACCGTCAGCCACCACGATCCGCAACACCAAAAGGGTACGGGTTATTGTTTCGATCGCTATGAAGCGTTGGATCTGTACACTTGTATGGTACGTGCTTGGGAAAGTTTTAACTACAAACCCCAATGGCAAGCACTCCAACAACGCGGGATGGAGAGTGATTTTAGCTGGGATAAATCCGCGCAAGAATACGAGCAGCTATACAAATCAGTGATTAATGTTTGATTAGAGCGTAGCTAGAAACCCGACTTTTTGAAAAAGTCGGGTTGATGGGGAGCCAAAAAATGCAAATTTACCATAACATTCCCGAAGCACAACTCTCATCACCATAAACTTGTTCGATCGTTATCATCATGCTTTCGTACTTGACTAAATTACCTTGTTCCTTGAATAATTTAGCTGCAAATCGCCAATCGATGATAGCCTCTTGTTCCCCATATAAATCTCGATAGGCATAACCGCGATTGGAATAAGCCAAAGCAAAATCGGGTTTGAGATCGATCGCGCGATTGTAGTCAGCAATTGCACTAGTATAATCTTTGGCTAAGTAGTGTAAAAAACCGCGTCTGTAGTAGGGAATTGCCAATTTAGGATCGATTTCGATCGCGCGGGTATAATCGCTGTGTGCGTTCGGGATCTCGCCCAGCCGATAGTATGCCACACCCCGACTACAGTAAGCCATCGCCCGATCTGGCTCCATCGCAATCGCTTGGTTATATTCTGCGAGTGCCCCCAAATAGTCATGATGATTGCACTTAGTATTGGCCGATGATAGCAGATCGCTAATTGTTGTGACTTGAGTCGGAGGATAAGTTTGCTGAGACATGTATTAGTGGTGTTTGTGCTGACTATTGGTAGCCTAAAATCCAGCCCGTGTATTAGCAACCATAACCTGTAAAAATCTCAGTGTCGAGGGGGTTACGTCACATCAAAGTTGATACTTTAAAGGCAACATTGAGAGATTTAAATCTTGCTATCTAGTCACTATTTGGCATATGTTATAGGGCACACAAAAACGACAAAGAATAACTTATCGATCGACGTTATAATTCTCTGTCCTTCTGAATCAGCAGACACTATAAAGGACGAAAACGGGTAATTTTCAATTCTCAATTCTCAATTCTCAATTATGACTTACCGCAACCCTACACCGACAGTAGACATTATTATCGAACTAATCGATCGACCCCACCGTCCGATTATCGCGATCGAACGGCTCAATCCGCCCCATGGCTGGGCATTACCAGGCGGATTCGTAGACTATGGCGAATCATTAGAAACAGCCGCCATCAGAGAAGCTAAAGAAGAAATCGGGCTAGATGTGCGCTTGATCGAACAATTTCATGTCTATTCCGCACCCGATCGCGATCCTCGCCAGCATACGATCAGTCTCGTTTTTATCGCCACCGCCACCGGAAATCCGATCGCCCAAGACGACGCCAAAACCGTCGGCATTTTCAATGCCTGGGAAATCCCCTCAGAATTATGTTTCGACCACGGCCAAATTATCGCCGATTATTTCCAGTACCGACATTACCAGATCCGACCGGGAATTAGAGGATAGGAAATAGGGAAATAGGCTCGTCATCTGTTATATCCACTCATACTCTGTCAATAATTGATGTCTGTAATAGATCGATTTTTAGGGAAGTTGAAAAATTTTTACCAGGCTCTTTTGAGAAACTGCCATCGTTTTACCATCGGGACTGAGGGCAAAATCTCTTGCTAAGAAGCTGGGGATAGTAAGCGTTTTTATCGGCTTACCAGTTTGGAGATCCCACAGCTCGATACTTCTTTCGGTATGAATGACGATTGTTTGTCCGTCAGGTCGATAAAATGCCGCTCTTGCCATCCCAATGTTAGAAATGGTGCGGACGATTTTGCCCCGATCGATATCCCACAGGTAGAGATTTTTGTTGTGAATTTCTAAGAGTTGTTTGCTGTCAGGCGAGATTGCCATCGCGGTAATTTGCTTGCCATCGTTACTGCCAAAAGATTTAATTAGTTTGCCAGCATCGAGATCCCAAACTCGGATCGCATTATTACGGGGATTGGGAGCAAAAATTAACATTTTGCTGTCTGGACTAATACAGACTGGATTACTATTTATGCCTTCCCAAGGCATGAGTTCTGACGAAATTGTCTTTGATAATTTATAGTCTGGGAGATTCCAAACTAACAAATCAGAATAGGTACCCTTTGCTGAAAATCCCACTAGCTTTTTACCATCTGGCGTAGGATAGACCTCATTTCTAGCATCGAGACGGTGCTGGATCTCTCCAGTTTGCAAATCGCGAATCTGAATCTGTCTTGGTGCCGCCATAATTAGCTGTTTACCATCGGAGTTAAAGGTCAATCTATCCACCATATCGTTGAGAGTTTGACCAGATAATTTGAAGGTTTTGGTTATCTGTTGGGACTGAAGATCGAAAATCCGAATATCTTGTTTGCTGCCGATCGCTAAACCACGACTATCGGGAGTAAAAGCCATGTGTTGGACAAAGTTTTTATTGCGATCGTAGCCGGAAATTTGGGCGATTAATGGGAAAGAAGTGCCAGCTTCGCTCTTAGTAATTTTCGATAATTGGGGAGTTGGGGTAACGAGAGCACCATAGATCGCCATTGACATTACTAGATAAACTACGCCTAGGGCGATCGCGAAATTGCGAACGGTAAATTTTCTCTGCCATTTAGCACCTACAAAACAGCCAAATAAAGCTCCAGCGATCGAACCGATCGGGGTTAATGTTATCAGTAATGTATATAACCACAGGACAGAATAGCCTCCGCCATCGAGTGAGCTGCGATCGGTTTGGATGGGAATAAACACGATTAGCATCGTACCGAAAAAGGAGCCGAATATCGCTGATAAAACTAGGCGCGGTGGTGGTGGTAGGTTTTTCGATTTAGCTCTTTTGCGCCTAATCAGATCGACGATCGTGCCAACAATGCCACCAACGACCGCCCCCACGACGATACTCGCAATGGTACTAAAAAGTAGCTTAGGTAAGACAATTTCAAAGATAAAGTCGATATCCATTGATTTTATACTTTAGATCGAACACTAATTTGGATAGATTTATAGCAACAGGAAGCCAGATATAGACAAAACGAAGGATCGAGAAAGAGTATAAAAAAGAGCTTGAAACATCATCGATTCAAACTCTCTCATACTTTAAATTACCTTTATTTCAAAACGATCCTAGTCAAATCATTCACAAGTATAAACTGTGTCCGAGACACCAGAAGGAGATGAAATCCTAGCCTTGCCGTTGCTAAGCAGAGTAATATTCACAATCCGATTCTCATCCGATGTTCTGAGGATATGTTGCTTGAAGCCAACAGTAGCTTCGCCATTGAAAAGCGCACTAGCAATGCCATTGGCCGCAGCTTTACCAGCAGTCCCACCAATTTGTTCTCCCACAACTGCACCAGAGGGGCCAGCTAAATACGTTCCAGTAGCTTCACCCAGAAGAATACCTAACTTCTGACCAGCCGCTCCAGCATTGGTCAAGATTACTCTATCGATAGCATCAAAAACTTCGCGGAAATTATTGGGATCGGTGTAACACATTTTACCATTAGCAAATTTGAATTGAACTCTCCACCAGTCTTTACCTGTTGTAAACACGCCAGTATTGTATTTGACTTTTAAAGGGGAAGTTAATGTGCTACTACCATTTGGTAAGTTTGCCCACGTGCGGTTTTCTTTAAATACATCACTATATTTGTGCAGTATTGTGGCATGAACGATAGTTTTGCCTGTAGAATTAACGATGATTGCATTAGCTTGGCGTGTGGTGCTAGCACTTGCCGAATTTGGAGCAAGAGCACTGGTCGAAGCACCTAACAATATACCTAAAAATCCTGCTGCGATCTTTTTCATTTTGTTTTGATGACAAAGTGTGGTTTTAAAAATGTCAGCGCGATCGCTAGCATTAATTGCAGTAATAGCAGTCAAGAGAGTATTCGCAATACTAGTAATTTGAAAGTTGAATTTCATGGGAGATCGAGTTAATTAGTATTTGGTAATTTCCGCAAGAGGTAGAGGAGAAAATCGATTTCTGCTGCGCTCTTTTTGGA
>NZ_PVWO01000413.1 GCF_003003845.1 Chamaesiphon polymorphus CCALA 037
TCCGCAACTCCTAACTCCTAACTCCCAACTAGCTTTGAATAAACCCCTCATCCTCGGCGTCACTGGCGCATCCGGCTTAATTTATGCCATCCGAGCCGTTAAATACCTCCTTGCCGCCGACTATCAGATCGAACTAGTCGCCTCCAAATCTACCGCTATGGTCTTTCAAGCCGAAGACCAGATTAGATTGCCCCCCGAACCAGAAGAACAAGCCGAATTCTGGCGCGAACGCGCAGGCGTCCCCACCGCCGGAAAACTCCGCTGTCACCGTTGGGGCGACGTCGGTGCCAACATCGCCAGCGGATCCTACCGCACCCAAGGCATGTTGATCCTCCCGTGCAGCATGAGCACCGTCGCTAAATTAGCCAACGGACTCAGCGGCGACCTCCTCGAACGCGCCGCCGACGTCCAGCTCAAAGAAGGCCGTAAACTAGTATTAGTCCCCCGCGAAACCCCCTTTAGCCTAATTCACCTCCGCAATCTGACTGCGCTTGCCGAAGCTGGAGCTGCAATCGTGCCAGCTTGTCCCGCTTGGTATCACAAACCCCAATCGATCGACGATTTGGTCGATTTTGTCGTTGCGAGAGCCTTAGATCGTCTCGATATCGACTGTATTCCCATTAACCGCTGGAAGACCGATAGTTAATTACCTACTCTCTTCCCAGTGTCAAATTAGACATCTAAAGTAGTGAGTGAATAGTGAATAGTGAATAGTGAATAGACGACCGACATCACAAATCGAGATTATCTATTTCTTGAGTGGGAAGGGAGTAAGTTGCTAGGTGTGAGTTATCGGTGGAGACGGGGAGAGAGGAAAACTGGGGAAAGGGGGACGAGGAGACAAAGACGCTTGCGTTCAAACTTTCTATTCACTGTCTACTACTCACTATTCACTATCCACTATCCACTATCCACTACCCACCCATCATTAATTTATGAAAATCATCATCCTCCTATTGGTACCGATCTTATTAGGAATTGTGGTGGGATCGAACCTCTCGCCGCTGATGACGGTAGTTATTCTCAATCAACCTACAGTATCGTTACCGATCGGGGTATGGCTGATAATTGCTATCGGAGCGGGGTTTTTGGCAAGTTGCTCGATCCAACTTTTAATCTCGATCGATAAGCGTCGGCTCGCACGTCAGATTCGGCAATTGCAATCGCGATTGCAACAGCAAGATGAAGATGTTTTTACTTATACCTCATCTGAAACTGAAGCAGATTCAGTCCGCGATAAACCAGATCGGGCACCATCTGGAACTAGTAGATTTCGCAGCTATCGATCGACTGCTGCCGAGCGTCAGGATCTGCGTTCCAGTCAGCCTTTTACACCGCCAAATCGTGTCGATGACGATGATGATTGGGACGAAAAACCAGCATCAAATCGTCAACTAGACTGGGAAGATTCCCCTCCACCCCGTCCCAAAAACGCTCGATCGACCATCGATAACTCGCCAATTGAGGACGATGCTCGGTTTGTTTCTTCGTCAGAGCGACTGCGCCAACAAGCTGATTTAGAGCCAGAAGATCGACCTCTAGAGCGCGATCGCACCCAAACTAGTCGTGAAGTATACGATGCTGATTTTAGATTGATTCAGCCGCCTTATAAGCAGCCGCTAGAAACTGAATTTGATGACGATCCGGATTCAGAAGATTTTGAGTACGAGCCAATCGATGATGATGACAAATCTCCCGCTTCAGTCAAACCAACATCTCTAAATCGCTCCAAACCTTCAAGTAATCTAGATGATGAAGATTGGGGCTTTGATTTTGACGATCGGGATACACCTGCAAGAGCAAATTGACAGCGATCGGCGTAAAATTCTAGTTAACTTTAAAATTAATTGGAACTATAATTATAATTAAGTGCATAATATACTAATATGAAGTGAGCTTCATCTTGGTGAATACATGAAGTAAACTGTATATCTGCCAAAAATATCCGCCGTAACCACAAATTAAACTATGTCTAAAGTCGATTCCGTAGCAGAACCAACCATCCCTACAACACCACTGACTGGTAAAGCTTTACTTCAAAAAGTCAAAGAACTTTCACATCTGGCCAAACGTGAAACAGCAACACAGTGTGGCTATGTGAAAACTACCAAAGCTGGTGTTACCCGCACCGATCTGTCTGGATTTTACGATGCTGTGCTCACAGCCAAAGGAGTCAAACTTGACGAAACCAGTAGAGATAATCGCGGTAAAACCGCTACTTATAAGGCGACCGTTCACAAGAATGGTCAACTGTTGATTGGGGCTGCTTACACCAAAGAAATGGGCTTAAAAGAGGGCGATACTTTCAGTATCAAATTAGGCTACAAACACATCCATTTGGTTCAAGATAATTAGGTCGAACGATAGAAGCCGTACTAATTCACGACTTCTGTCGCTTACTTAGGAAATCTCAGGGCAGTGCTAGCAACTGTCCGATTTTTTGTGTTTAGATGCACGCCTACCAACTTTCAGCCAAAATTGCCACAATGCGATCGAATCGTACCAGTCCACGCGACGAACCAGCGTAGCGATCTGGTTGGCATTGCGATCGCCACAGCATTAGCTAAGTGGAACTATATGCGATATAGATATTGTCTATCTGTGTCATTCTATAGATGCATAACAGCTCTAAAGTTAGGTACTTTGAATGTCTCCTAGCTGGAAAAAGATCGAGCGATCCCGATGTGCCATGCCAGTGGCTTTGCGATCGCCGACCTTGCAAAAGTACTAAGAACTTTACCCAGTACAGCTAATAGGCTTTAGCAAGCGAGAGATAACACGTTCGAGACTCCAGAGCCGATCGCAAAGTAGGGGCAATTCATAAATTGCCCCTACTTTGCGATCGGCGATAATCTGCCTAAATCTAAATGTTATTTGCTGGTTATTTCCCCAGCAGCAGCTAATTTCGATCGGTTACTTCGCAAATATTGTTAGCAGCGATAAGATCGAAAATCCAAATTGTAGCTACGGCTACAATTTGGATTACTTAGCGAACGCGATCGACAATAAAATTGACGACCTCCGCCAACCCCGTCCCCAGTTTAAGATTAGTAAAAATAAACGGTTTAGCTCCGCGCATCTTAATACTATCCCGCTCCATAATGCCCAGATCGGCACCTACTTGAGCCGCCAAGTCGATCTTATTAATTACCAATAAATCTGACTTGGTAATGCCGGGGCCGCCCTTGCGGGGGATTTTATCGCCACCTGCGACATCGATCGTGTAGATAGTCAGATCGACTAGTTCGGGGCTAAAGGTCGCCGCCAGATTGTCGCCGCCACTTTCGAGGAAGACGATATCGAGATCGGTAAATTGGCGTTCTAATTGTTCGATCGCGGCAATATTCATTGAGGCATCTTCCCGGATGGCAGTATGCGGACAGCCACCAGTTTCGACACCGATAATCCGCTCTGAGTCTAGAGCCTGACTTCTGACCAGAAATTGAGCGTCTTCTTGCGTATAGATATCATTGGTCACTACAGCTAACTGATATCGATCGCGTAGCTGCTTGCACAAACCATCGAGTAATGCGGTTTTACCGGAACCAACAGGCCCAGCAATGCCAACACGGAGGGGATTCATAATTTAGGGGGTAGAGGGTAGGCTTTAGGCTTTAGGCTTTAGGCTTTAGGCTTTAGGTAACAATCTAAAAATACTAGTAATTAGCATAGATCTAAGAGTGCCCCTGTCTTGACGCGCGAATCATTTGGGAAACCCGCGTCGCTTGTGGGTACCCTGATGTTGTCGCAGTAATAGGAGCTATCCATGGTAGCAAGATCTGCTGTTACTGAGATTCTTGCACGCATTGTTCTTCAGGACAGGATACCGCGATCTAACCGATCGCCGCGCGACGCTCGAAGCTACACATGGTGGCAAGATCTGAGGTTACTGAGATTCTTGCGCGCATTGTTCTTCCGGACAGGATACAGTGATCTGACCGATCGCAGCACGATTATCGTATTTTTGAGTTTTGAGATATTCGTCATCACTTTCAGGATAATTGCCAGCAAAAGCCCGCTTGCCAATTGGTTTGGGGCGAAATGCCAAACCGCTGGGTTGCTGATTAAAATTAATAAACTCATGAGACTCGTTTTCTTTGCTCAGAGTTAGAGTCGCACCCCCATAGACCGTGGCAGCTTGTTTGATAGGCGTACCAGGGCCGACACCTTGCTGCGTGCGGTAGCTCGGATTATCTGTCATTAAATGTTGAATCCGATCGGCATCGCCAAAATTAGTTCCGGCAGGGTAGGGGATATAATACTGTACGGTTCTGCCTTTGGTAACGGCGATCGCATCAAACCCCTCAATAAAGTTAGTTTTGATGGGAAAATTGTATCCAGAACCCATTTGTGATTTTAGATCCCCAAAAGTCATGCCAATCTTGGCCGCACCAATGCCGACAGGGGTAATTTGCCGATTGGCATCTGCGGGGGCTTTGAGCTTAGAAAGTGGCTCTGGCTTGGGATTGGCTTTGATAGCGATCTTGGGTGGAACTGTTTCGACAGGTACCGGAATCGCGACCGGGGTAGGTTGTGGATAGAGAGATGTTGGTAACTCTGAAATCGTCGTTTTCGATGGTACTTGGGCTGTCGGTTTGACTTTAGTAACCCCCACGCTTGGTGTCGGCGTTGGCGTCACTATTGGAGTTGGAGTAGGAGTCGGCACGACCGCTACAGGCGATGGTGCCACGGGTGTTACTATCGGCGTGGGTGTAGGCGAAACCACCGCTATCGGTGGCGGGTTTTTCTTGCCACATGCGGTTAATATCCCGATCGATAATAGACAGATGCTGAGGTAAATTTTTTGTTTCATCTCTACATACCTATCTAGATAACTAACTTTTAAAATATCTTATAGCTCGATTTTACCTCTAGTGCGCAATCGATCGCCACTGACAAATAACAGCATTGCCACACAAAATATCTACAGACTAGTCTGCGACAAGGCACCACCACTCAAAAAGACCATGGATAGTAGATAGTGGATAGTAGATAGTAAGTACTTTTAGTACTTGGCAGTAAATTTCGAGGCTATTTTTATCAGTTTTTACATACTGGTGCAAGCTGTGAGTATACCCCATACCCCCTATCTCCTAGTCCCTAGCAGTGAAATTAGTCATCGTCATCATTAGCATCGTCAGTTTGTTAATACTGGAAAATCAGTTTCCCTTTTTCCGATATCAAACTTCCCTCCGATCGAGAATAGTTAATAATTTTGAGTTAGGGGTGATTAACTCGATCGCCTCTACTCCCTTCCCGCCAGAAGATTATAGAATAAGGTTGTAGATATGTTGAATCGTATTTGAAATTTGGATTGGAGTCT
>NZ_PVWO01000046.1 GCF_003003845.1 Chamaesiphon polymorphus CCALA 037
GTGGGGGAGGGGGAGATAGAGAGACGCTTGCGTCCAAAAATTCACTATCCACTATCCACTATCCACTATCCACTATTCACTATTCACTATTCACTACCCATTACCCCTTACCCTTGGAACCAATCCGGCGGATCTCGGTCAAAATCCGATTGTAGCTGGCAGTTTGGCCTTGGCGTTTAAATCGGTTGGCGGCTTTTTTTAAGTCTAGAAGTGCGGTTTTTTTATCGCCTAATTTAGCTTTAATTAAGCCGCGATTGGCGTAAGCTTTGGCATTGCTACCATCGAGAGCGATCGCCCGATCGAAATCCTCGATCGCGCCTTTCTCGTCTGCCGTTTTCGATCTGGCAATTCCGCGATTGCTATAGTTAGCGGCATTTTTGGGATTGAGGGCAATCGCACGGGTGAAACTCTCGATCGCGCCTTTGGTATCTCCGAGTTCGGCTTTAACCAGTCCGAGATTTTCGTGCGCTTCGATATGATTAGGATCGATCTCGATCGCCCGACTTAGGTCTGCTAATTTGCCTTTATTATCGCCCAAGATCGCCTTAAGATTGCCCCGACTCAAGTAAGCGAGAGCGAAGGTAGAATCTAGCGAAATCGCCCGATTGAAGTCCTCCAGCGCGCTTTTGGGGTTATTCAGAGCGGCTTTGGCATTGCCCCGATTGTGATAGGCTCTAGCATTAGTAGAATCTAGCGAAATCGACCGATTGAAGTCTTCGATCGCTCCTTTTTTGTCGCCGAAATCGGACTTAGTATAGCCCCGATTATTATAAACATTAGAGTCATTCAGCTTGAGCGCAATTGCGCGGTTATAATCCTCGATCGCATCGCGATTGCGTAACATCGTCTTGGCAACACCACGTTTATAATACAGCCGCGCATTTTGGGAATCGAGGAAGATTGCCTGATTCAGATCGGCTAACATCCCCCGATAGTCACCTTTGCTTTCTTTTTGCAATGCACTAAAAATCAGATCGTCTACTGGTTTCGATCGAGTTGCTAATGTCGCGGGTGCGTACCCTCTAATTCCGGCGGTGGTAGCGAGTTTGGTAAAGGTATTAATTGTAATCCCCAGATTGTAGCCAGTTTCGACGCCGACATTCCGATCGATCTTGGTACTGATATCTCTTTGCCCGTGAATTGCCACCACTTCGCCGCGATCGTTCCAGACGGGGCCGCCACTGTGTCCTGGTAGCGTATTATTACTATAAATTAGCGAGTAACTCTGACTCTGTTGTTTGTTGGGTGGATTCGCGATCGTATCCCCTTTGACAAAGGTAAATACTGGCGATCCGGCACTAGACAATAGAAAACCAGATACATAAATAGGCTCGCCAGCTTCGACTCGATCGGAATTAGCAATTAGTTTGGCAACTGGATAATTCTTGTTACTAGTAAAACTAACCAGTGCGAGATCGATATTATTGGGAAAAGTTTTTACCTCTGTGACTCGGTAGCTAGTGTCATCTGGAGCGACGATCTCACAACCACTTTTTTTTACCGCACGAGCTACCGTCAGCACTGTGTAAATATTCG
This sequence comes from Chamaesiphon polymorphus CCALA 037, assembly GCF_003003845.1. GTDB lineage: Bacteria > Cyanobacteriota > Cyanobacteriia > Cyanobacteriales > Chamaesiphonaceae > Chamaesiphon > Chamaesiphon polymorphus. Next base: position 1,537 of record NZ_PVWO01000046.1, read on the forward strand.
CATTCTTCTGGACGATCGCGCCAGAAGCAATGTCGCACTTAGCAATTTGAACGGTGGATTGTTTGGCGATCTGCTGCACTTCAACTGACGGTAAAGCTACCGCAGGTGAAATATAGCTAACGAGGGTTATCGAGCCAAATAGTGCCGTTGGCAACAGGTAATTTTTCATTTTCACACCAAATATCCGATCGTCAACTATTATCGCGCAAGCACTACGAGGATTGCCATTGCTAGCGATCGACTACCTGCGAACCGAGATCCTTTGATTTATTTATACTTTGCACGGTCGTAATTTGAGCTAATCACACTCTTACCTACCCTCTACCCTCTACCCTCTACCCTCTAACCAAAAAGCGCAAGCTATGCCCGTGCAAAGTATATCTGTTTGTAGCAATGTTCTAGATATTAAGAACCAACCCGTTCGATCGATTTCATTATAAATTTGTAGTCATTTAGTTGCCCCTGTTGCTGATAGATTTTGGCTGCTTTACGCCAATCAGAAACTGCTCCTTTTTTATCCCCTAACTGATATTTGATACTGCCACGTCTGATGTAGGTGGGAGTATGCTTGGGATTGAGAGTGCTAGAGCGATCGAAATCCGCGACAGCTCCCTTGATATCGCCTAGTTGCTCTTTAGTATTAGCGCGGTGGTAGTATGCTTCGGCAAAATTAGGAGCGAGCGCAATTGCCTGGTTATAATCCTCGATCGCTCCTTTCTTATCGTTAAATTCATCTTTCGCACGAGCGCGGCGGAAGTAAGCACTAGCATCTTTAGGATTGCGAGCGACGGCACTGTTATAACTATCGATCGAGATTGCTGCTCGGACAGATTCCGATTTGGCTAATGATGGATCGATCGCAATGGCACGATTGTAATCCTCGATCGCGGCTTTGGTATCTCCTAATTTATATTGAGCATTACCGCGTCTAATATACACCCAAGGGTTTGAATCGTTAGGGAGAGAGAGGATCTTACTATAGTCTGCAATGGCTCCTTGGTTATCGCCTAACTGATACCTAATAAATCCACGGTTATAGTAAGCATCAATATTACTAGGATCGATTTCAATGGCATGGCTGTAATCTGCGACTGCTCCTTTGTTATCCCCGATCCACTCTTTAGCGTAACCTCTTTTATAGTAAAAATTAGTGGCGTTAGGATCGATCTCAATTGCACGGCTGTAATCTTCGATCGCACCTTGATTATTGCGTAAATTAAACTTGGCATTACCACGATTGTAGTAAAGTAGAGCGTTTTGTGGATTGAGTTTAATCGCCCGTTCGAGATCGGCTAACATGCCACGGTAGTCACCTTTACGCTCCTTTTGCGCCGCACTGGCAACCAGATCGTCTACAGGTTTTGGTTTTGCTGTTGCTACGACAGGGGTATATTCGCTCAGTCCTACTGCTATAGCGAGTTTGGTAAATGTATTGACCGGAATTCCTAGATTACTACCAGTTTTAATCCTTACACCGTCGTTGATTGTCTCTTGAAGCTTGGTATCGACATCGCCCCTTCCGTGGATCGCAATTAATTGACCGCGATCGTTCCAGACGGGGCCGCCACTGTGTCCTGGCAGTGTATTATTACTATAAATCATCGAGTAGCCATTACCTTGCTCGATGGTGCTACTATTGCTCATCATTTCCCCTTTGACGAACATAAAAATAGATTGGGAGATCGCTGTAGATAACGGAAAACCAGATACATAGATAGTTTCGCCTGCTTCGACTCGCTCTGAATTGTCGATGAGCTTGGCGACTGGGTAGTTTTTATCGCTAACGAACGTGAATACAGCAAGATCGACTTTATTCGGAAACAGCTTTACCTGTGAGATCGGATATTTAGTATTATCTGGTGCCACCATCTGACAACCACGCTTCTGAAAATTGTGTGCCACTGTCAGCACGGTATAAGTATTGCCATTTTTCCGAATAATTACCCCAGAGCCAAAGAGATCGCATCCAGAGATCTCAATGGTAGTTTGCTTGGCAATGCGTTGGACTTCTACTGGTGAAAGAGCTACCGCAGGCGAGATCCAGCTAAATAGAGCGATCGCCAATAGCGTACCGGAGGTAATCGATCCCAACTGTGCGATTGGCAACAGGTAATTTTTCATCTTCAGCAAAATATCTGATTTTCTTAGAATACTAACATTCAAGTAGTACGCGATCTCTATCGACCGCTGCTGACATCAAGCTGTTCGATTCTCGTACCGTGAGGCTATGCCAACGAACCATAAATCGCTATGCTAGAGCTTAAAGTCGATCGAGAGCAAGCAATATGAGCCTACAATATCCCGATAATTTCCGTTATACAGATTCCCACGAATACGTAGAATTAACCGCAGACACCGCCAAAGTCGGCGTCAGTGCCTTTGCCGTCGATCAATTAGGCGATATCGTATTTGTCGATTTACCAGAAGTTGGCGACACGATTGTCAAAGGTAGTGCGTTTGGCACGATCGAATCTGTCAAAGCTGTCGAAGATCTCAAAGCTCCAATTAGCGGTACAGTCACCAAACGCAACGATGCTGCGATCGATGCACCAGAAATAATTAGTACCGATCCTTATACTGCTGGCTGGCTGCTAGAAGTCCGAGTCGAAGATGCAAACCAACTCGATGGCACATTTTCAGCGGCTGAATATCGCGCTAAAGTCGAAGGAGCTTAAGAAAACGTCTACTTTGGGGCATAATAGATCGACGCTCGCGTTAAGAGAGGATACTAACAAGTTGACAAAAACATCGATCCATAGTACCAAAAGCTAGCTAAATCCATTACATTTAAATACAGTATTCTCACTACTTTGATTTCTATGACCCAATCTCTAGATCGGTTGACTGCGGCGAATATCTCTAGTGCGACGGAAGCCAATCCTTGGGCAGATGCTGAGTTTATTCAACGGCATATCGGGCCGCGATCGCTAGATCTCGACAAGATGCTGGAGGTATTGGGTGTAGCTAGTTTGGCTGAGTTAATCGATCGCACGGTACCAGCCGCGATTAAAATGCAGCAGCCTTTGGCAATTGAAACGGTAAAAAGCGAACATACCGTATTAAATAATCTCAGACAAATTGCTGCTAAAAATCAAGTTTTTCGCTCGTATATTGGCATGGGATATGCTAATTGCATCACTCCCACTGTCATCCAACGCAATATATTAGAAAATCCAGGTTGGTATACTCAATATACGCCCTATCAACCAGAAATTTCGCAAGGAAGATTGGAAGCTCTACTCAACTATCAGACCGTAATTATGGATCTGACGGGGATGGCGATCGCGAATGCGTCATTACTCGATGAAGGTACGGCAGCGGCTGAAGCGATGTCGATGAGTTATGGGATTCAGAAGACAAAGTTTAATACTTTCTGGGTATCCGAAGCTTGCCATCCGCAAACGATCGATGTGATTAGAACTCGCGCTATTCCCTTAGGAATTGAAGTCGTAGTTGGCGACCACAAAAATATCGATTTCAGCCAACAAATATTTGGGATGTTATTGCAATATCCTGCTACCGATGGAGCTGTTTACGACTACCAAGAAGTAATCGAACAGGCTCACAAAGCAGGCGCGATCGTCACCGTCGCCGCCGATTTACTCAGCCTTACCTTACTCAAACCACCCGGCGAATTTGGTGCCGATATCGTCGTCGGCAATACCCAAAGGTTCGGCGTACCATTAGGTTACGGTGGGCCACATGCTGCCTATTTTGCCACCAAAGATGCTTACAAACGTCAAATCCCCGGTCGGTTAGTCGGCGTATCCAAAGATAAACGGGGTAAAACTGCCCTGCGTCTAGCACTCCAAACTCGCGAACAACACATCCGCCGCGATAAAGCCACCAGTAATATTTGTACCGCCCAAGTTCTGCTAGCAATTATGGCAGGAATGTATGCGGTGTATCATGGCCCCGAAGGTTTGAAATCGATCGCGACCCGCATTCACAATCTGACTACGACCCTCGCCACTGGTCTAACTAAATTAGGTTACTCGATCGGCGATGCACCATATTTCGATACTCTTCAAGTTAAAACACCCGATCGGGCTAACGACATTTTAGAGCGGGCAACATCCCAAAAAGTTAATCTCAGACCGATCGATCTCAATAACGTCGGTATTTCCCTCGACGAAACCACCACACCTGCCGATGTGATGGACTTATGGCGAATTTTTGCACAAGACAAAGCACTCGATTTTACCTTCTCCGAAATCGATGGTAATAACTCCCCCTCCACCATCCAAGCTTCAACCCTCGCCCGCACCTCCGAGTATCTAACTCACCCCGTCTTCAATATCTACCACTCCGAAACCGAATTGCTGCGGTATATTACCCGCCTGCAATCCAAAGATTTATCGCTCGCCCAAGCGATGATTCCCCTCGGTTCCTGCACCATGAAACTCAACGCCACCTCCGAGATGGTACCCGTAACTTGGGCAGAATTCGGGCAAATTCACCCCTTCGCCCCCGTCGAACAGGCACAAGGGTATCAAGTGTTATTTGACGACCTCGAACGCTGGTTGGCCGAAATTACGGGCTTTGATTCGATCTCGCTCCAACCCAATGCCGGATCTCAAGGCGAATATGCCGGACTCCTCGTCATCCGCGAATATCACCAACAACGCGGCGATGTCGATCGCAATGTCTGCCTGATCCCCCAATCCGCCCACGGCACCAACCCCGCCAGCGCAGTCATGGCCGGGATGCAAGTAGTTCCGATCGCCTGCGACAATGATGGCAACATCGACATCGAAGATCTCCGCGCCAAAGCCACAAAATATGCGGACAAATTAGCCGCCTTGATGGTAACTTACCCCTCCACCCACGGCGTATTTGAAGAGGGCATCGTCGAAATTTGCTCGATCGTTCACGAGTACGGCGGCCAAGTCTATATGGATGGAGCCAACCTCAATGCCCAAGTCGGTTTGTGTCGCCCTGGCGACTTTGGAGCCGATGTCTGTCACCTCAACCTCCACAAAACCTTCTGCATCCCCCACGGCGGCGGCGGCCCTGGCATGGGTCCGATCGGTGTCATGGCACACCTTACCCCCTATCTCCCCACCCACAAAGTTATCCCCATGGGCGGCACCCAGGGCATTGGAGCCGTCTCCGCCGCTCCTTGGAGTAGCGCGAGCATTTTACCGATTTCTTGGGTCTACATCGCCCTTATGGGTGGAGCTGGTCTGAAATTAGCCACCGAAGTTGCGATCCTCAGTGCCAACTACATCGCCAAACGCTTAGAAAATCACTACTCAGTCCTCTACAAAGGCACCAACGGCTTCGTCGCCCACGAGTGCATCCTCGACCTGCGGGAGTTCAAAAAGACTGCCGACATCGAAGTCGATGACATCGCCAAACGCCTGATCGACTACGGTTTCCATCCCCCCACCGTCTCCTGGCCAGTCGCTGGAACGGTAATGGTAGAGCCAACCGAAAGCGAATCCCTCGCCGAACTCGACAGGTTCTGCGATGCCATGATCGCCATCCGCGAAGAAATCCGCGAAATCGAAATCGGCAATGTGGATAAACAAAATAACGCCCTGAAAAACGCCCCACACACGATCGTCGATCTAGTCGATACTAATTGGGATCGTCCCTACAGTCGGGAGCAAGCGGTATTCCCCGTTCCTGGGTTGCAGGACTATAAGTTCTGGCCAGCGGTAGGCCGGATCGATCAAGCTTATGGCGACAGGAATCTAGTCTGTTCTTGTCTGCCAATGGATGCTTATACCCAAGAGTAATCGCCCGAAAATCCCCTCCCGAGAGGGGATTTGCACGCGGAGAATTAAAGATAAAGATCGAGAGAGTTAAAGATGAATGCAAATATAGTCGAGCAAAGATTAATTGAAAAGATCCGTAAACTTTCGTCAACACGAATTGTAGAAATAGAAGATTTTATAGATTTTTTGTCTCAACGAGACGATCGATCTGATGCGAATCTAACACTTGCTGCTAGCAAGCTTTCAGAAGCATCTTTTTCAAAGATCTGGGACAATCCCGAAGATGCCGTGTATGATGACTTATAAATTCGGCGATGTCATTCTCGTTCCTTTTCCATTTACAGATGGAATCTGCCAAAATGTTGCTGTTGACGAGTTTTCAGGCGATGCTTCGATAAGCGACGATCTCGACAGAGATAATTTTATTCCCGATCCTCCAGATGCAGATAATCCTTCCAATTTTGCTTACTGGGTTAGTTCTAGCGATCGATCGGAAACGCAGCTACAAGTTCAGAAATCAAAATCCTGGTGGAAAATTTGGTAAAAAGAATGCTGTAAGGTGGGTGCTGTCCACCGCTTTAATCATTGATGTTTCTCTGTTTAAAAACTTGAATTAGATCGACAATTTGTTCGGTATCTTCTGGTTGATACCATTGGGGATTGGGATTAGCATAAATACGATCGGCTAGAGCTTCAAAAGCCTCTGTATCTTCTCGATGCTCTAATACATAAGCGCGTAATTCAGATTTAGTCATTACATTGAAGTCAGGTTTCATAACTCAAATCTCCACTTGCCATTGGGAAAAACTACTATTTCTATCTCTTCGCCTACCAATATGATGAGATTTTTAGTTCTGTCATCGATTCTCACCATTTGAATCGATTGGTACATGCTAGTGACGTTGTGGCACAATCTTAAACCCACTATTGCCTGTTCGGTTGTGAACAATAGATCTGCCACTATTAATTCTGTTCTCTGCTCTGTTCAATTATATGGAGATTAATCCATTGTTCCCATCCTGCTTTGTTCTCTTGGGCATAATGAAGAGCAGCTTTGGCTTGCTGTGTTAACTCGATCGAGGTTAAATTAATTCGGATAAATCGTCCTGTCATATAGTCTGACGATTGACTAATTGTAGCTATCCCCACCATTCGATAAAATCCATCATAATCTGTTGGTGTACTGGCCCGAGCGGACGTTCTTCACCTGCGATCGCCGAATAGGCAAATCCCGCCTCAATTTGCACCGGACTGAGCAGTCCTAAATCCCAACCTTCACCAAGTACTAATTTATCGATCTCTACCGTCAACGGCGCGTAGAAAATATGTCGGATCACGCGATCGTCGCTATAACAGCCAAACTTTTTGGGTTCGGTAATTTGATAGCCGATTTCCTCCAATATTTCCCGCTCTACAGCAAGTTCGGGAGTTTCATCCGGCTCGATATGTCCGCCAAACAAACCCCACAAACCTGGATAAAGAATCGTTGGAATATTGTCCCGCAATTGCATTAGGAACTTCCCCTCGTGGGGTAGAATCGCGATCGCTACTTCAATCGGTAAATTACCACTCATCAGGAAATTGCATGTTGTTGAAGATCTGCCAAACTAACAAACTTCAGCGCGCTACTATGTGTGGCGGCTAAATCCACGGGTGGTGCGACACCATCATCTAGAGCTTGTTTCCACCGCGATGCACACAGACACCATTTATCCCCAGGCTTTAAACCCGGAAAGTTGGCAGCAGGAACGGGGGTGCTCAGATCGTTGCCCTGTGCTTTAGTATACGTCAAAAATTCAGCAGTAACGCGCGCGCACACCACATGCGTACCCCGATCTTGAGGGCCAGTCGCACAGACACCCGTGCGAAAAAATCCAGTCATTGGTGAGGTACAACAAATCTCAAGTTCGGTACCCAGAACATTTCGATCGGGATTAGGGTTCATAATTCAAAGTCTATCTTCCTGACTACAAAGACAGCGTATATTGATGAAACTCTTCATTCTTAATATATCCCAACGAACGATAAAGAGATCGAGCGGCAGTGTTAGCAACTTGTGTCGATAAGATAATGCGAATTGCGGCTGTTTCCCGCCCAAAATTCTCTACCGCACCCATTAGCGATCTGGCAACACCCCGATTCCGGTAAGCTTCACTGACGAATAAATCGTTTAAAATCCAGACGGGTTTCATGGCAACTGATGAAAAGCTAGGGTAAAGCTGCGTAAATCCCACTGTTTGTCCTTCGATCCGCGCGACAAAGATCCGAGCATCACTTCGATCGAAACGTTGTTTTAAGAAATTGCGAGCAGCTTCGAGATCTGATGGCTGCTGATAAAAAATTCGATAGCAATCGAACAATTTGGCGATCTCGTCGAGATCCTCGATCCCCGCTAGATTAATTTCCATCCTAACCACCACCAACGATCGTCACAATTTCTAATCGATCGTGAGGTTTAATTTCTGTCTCATCCCAAAACTGCCGATGCAAAATTTCCCCGTTATATTCCACTGCCAAAAGTCTGGGATTGAGACCCATTTGCACTAATAGTTGGGGTAGAGTTGTCTGAGGCAAACAGGTATGAGCTTCGCCATTTACTTGCAATTCGACTCGATCGGGTCTTGGAGATACTTCGACTACGCTCGGTACGAGTTGGGGGCTGGGGATTGAGAATTCGGCCTCTATACTCGTTGGCGATAAATTATCCCCGTGATGTTGTCGATCGTCAACCATAAAATTACCCCCAAAATTCCTGAATTTTCTAACCTCTAAACCCTAAAGCCTAATACCTAAAGCCTAATACCTAAAGCCTAAAGCCTAATACCTAATACCTAAAGCCTAACGCCTAACGCCTAAACCCTAGCCCCTACCTGCGGAACTCGATTTAACATTCCCAGACAAAACTGCACTGCATGAGTGGGATTTTCGGCATTCATAATCGCGCGCACCATCGCGACTCCAGGCGCACCAGCTTTGAGCACATCATCCAGATTGGTATTATCGATCCCACCGATCGCAAACCATGGTACGGTCGCATTTTTAGCGGCGTGTTGAACGTATTCTAGTCCTGCGGCAGCTTTGCCAGCTTTGGTAGGTGTTTCATAGACTGGCCCGACGCCGATATAGTCTGCACCTTCTTTGATGGCGCGTTCCATTTCCTCTGGGTTAGTTGTCGATCTGCCGACGATTTTTTGCGTGCCGAGGATTTGGCGAGCTAGCGCGATCGAGATATCTTGTTGCCCCAAATGGACGCCATCGGCATCGGCGGCTAGTGCTAAATCTACCCGATCGTTAAGAATAAATAACGCCCCATAATGATGGCAGAGTTGACACATCTGTTTGGCGATCGCCAATCGATCGATATCGTTATTTTGCTTATCACGATATTGTACTAAAGTCAACCCTCCTTGCAAAGCTGCTTCCACGCGCAGGAGTAGATCTGGGGCGGCTGATGTGACTAAATACAAGCGTGCATTAGCGAGCAATTGGCGGCGGCGATAGGTGAGGAGGTTGCTTTCGAGGGCATATACTCGGTAGCGCATCTGTTTGGAGCCGCTACTGACGCTGGGTGAGTAGAGTTTGCCATATTCTTCGATGACCCGTAAGGCTTCTTGCACCCGGCAGAGATTTGCTTGGAGCAGTTGTTCGATCCCCGTGCGTTGCTCCTCGCGGGGATGACTCAGTGCGGTACCCACATCTCTAGCGGTATCCCGCGCCGCACGAATTTCTGGCGTATGCCACATTCCTAATTCCTGACGCATTTGTTTGCACTCGTTTGCCATCGCCTGATGATTGAGGGCAAATCGACACCATTCTTCAATAATTCGCAATCCCTCCCGCGCTCGATCGAAATTTGCATCTAAAATGCGCCAGACAGCAGGTTGCATCAAAGTTAGAGAGGTATCGTTCATAAGAGTGGGAGAGATGGAATAGGGGATAGAGGATAGTGAGTAGTGAATGATGGTTAAACGCTGTGTCGATCGATATTTAACAGCAAGAACGAGTTTAATATCTCATTGTTAATTCTGACGTCCTGCAATCCACTATCCACTATTCACTATCCACCGATCGAAACTATTTTTTCGTAACTTGTGCCAAAGCTTTTTCTAAATCGGCTAACGACGCTGCTCCAGTGACGACTTCCCCATTCAAAATAAATGTCGGGGTACCATCAACGCCCAGTTTGCGTCCAAGTTTGAAATCTTCGACGATCGCATCATCGGCGATTTTACGATCGGCATTAAATTTCTTGAGATCTAGTTTGAGCGCATTAGCTGTTTCTACATAAAAACCTTCACCTAATTTAGCTTGATTGGCATATAAAGCATCGTGATATTCCCAGAATTTACCTTGTTTGTTGGCTGCCCAGGCAGCGCGAGCTGCTGGTAAAGCTTCTGGATGAATTTGGGTAAGCGGAAAATACTTATAAACTAGGGTAACTTTATCCTTATGCTTTGTCATAAATTGTTTGACATTGCGATCGGCTGTGGCACAAAATGGGCATTGGAAATCCGAGAATGCTACCATTACGATCTGCCGTTGGCTCGCGCCAGTTGTTGGGGAATTGCCAATTAAGGCTTTGGTATTCCGCCGCGCTTGCTTGAGTGCTTCAGCCTGAGCTTTTTGCTCTTTTTGTTGTTGCTCTAGGGCGTATTTTTGTAAAACTTCGAGCAAAACATCTGGATTGCGGCGAATTACTTCGAGAATTTGTTTTTCTAGTTGTGGAGTTACTTTTACCGATTGAGCGAGGCGAGTTTCGCTAGCAAGAGGGGGGATGAGTTGCTCTGCGGCAATAGACTTGTCCGCAGCGACGATCGGATCGATGAGATCGCTCTGGCTGGCTGCTTGGGCGGGCATGGCACCTAACATCAAAGATGAAAGTACTAATGATAAAATTGGCAACCGCCACAAATTGAGTAAATAATTCATTTTCTGTAGATCGGGGTGATATCGATACAATTATCTTAATGCCAACCGCGATCGCGCGCGTCAGCCAAATTAATTCTGATATAGTTTACCAAATAAATTGATATTTACTTCTGATACTTAAAATCTGTCGATCCTTGATAACCGGACATTTTAGCAAGTTCTTTGAGATCTTTAGTACCGGGATAATATCGACCGTCGATCTCCCAAGTTGGAAACATTTTAATATTATTTTGTTTGCATAGCTTACGTTGGGAATTTTCGCCATCAGCGGCACACTCAATATAGGTTAATTTTGCTGCCGCTGTAGCTCCAAATAAAGCTTTTTGCTTATGACAATGATCGCACCAATAAGCACCATAAAATTTAACATTTTTGGCTGCTAAATATTCTACTAGTGCCGTTTCTGCCGCTCCAGAAACTGTATCGACTTTAATCGATTTACTCTGGTTATCGAGCGGCTTAGGAGGATTATTACCGCTCGGTGGGACATCTAAACTAGGTGCTGGCGTGACAGTTGGCACTGATGGCTCGGGCACTGATGGGTTGGGTTGAGCGCGGACTCCCGATCCGGTTAGTATACCGATCGTGAGGCTGAGTGCCACAGATTTGGCTACCTTGGCGGCAGTAGATTCTAATAACAATTTTGAACGCATTCAGTAAAAGTGAGTGGTATTTAGCAATTATTAAAATATATAAACTATTTGTGTCGATCGCACAAGTTGCTAATTGACACAAATCTAGATCCACACACTTTTAGCTTAGGAGAGCGCATCTAATCCGTCAGTAAATCTCCGCTTGTAATTGAGGTTATCTGGTGAACAATCGATCGTATTTGAAATCAGTGTTGCCCTTATAACCAGTTAATTCCGCAAGTTTTGCCAATTTCTTCACACCAGTATCGGGCTTCCCATTGATGCTCCAAGTTGGGAATCCTTTAATACCAGCTTGAGTGCATACTTGTGGCTGAGGGTTCTTTTTGGCATCGGCAGCACATTCAATATTAGGAACCTGTTCCCAAGCTTCCTTGCCAAATAACTGTTTCTGTTCGTAGCAATGTGGGCACCAATAAGCACTATACATTTTCGCACCCGTGCTAGTAAGATGTTTGGCTAGCTCGATCTCCGCAGGCCCTGATGTCGATTTAATTTCCCAACCGATCCCCGGTTCCGGAGCCGTAGTCGGTGCGAGCGATTTGAGTTCGCCACCGACTGCCGTATTGTAAAGTATCAATGAGACGACGATCGCCGCTAAACCTGCTGCGGTTCCTGAAAACACCAGTTGACCGATATCGTCCCAATCTCGACCGAAAATAGTCAATCCCAAAATTGCAAACGTAAAAATTGCCGAAGCTATACAAAACACACACGCGGCTTTAATCACAAAAGCTAACAGATACATCAGATAGCCGCTAAATACAGCCATCCCGACACTAGCAAGAAATAGTCCCAACCAAGTGAGGTTGTTAAGTTTATTGTGAGCCGCTTTATTACTTTTGGGATCGATAAGTGTGGGTGCAAATGCCATCACGGCTACGACAATATAACTAATTAAGCCCAAGCCAGTCAGTGGGAAATTACCCACATTGGCAAAGGGGCTAGCTAGCACGATCTGACAGCCTTCAGTACCACACGCACCGTTGTTACTGAGTTTTACCCATGTCAGATAGGCGGTAACGCAAATACCTAAAATTGCGATCGATCCAATTAGCAGTCGCGAGTATTGATAGATCCAGGGAACTTGACGACGTTTCATTGTATGTAGTGGATAGTGAATAGTGATTAGTGGATAGAGTGGTTAGTTATTTGTGAGCAGTGGTCAAAGGTAGCTACTATTAACACCAACTATTCACTATCTACTATCCACTATCCACTAGGAGTGAATTTTCATCGAGTCGATCGCACGGCGCACGGATTGACTGGTTAGATCCTGACGCATTGCTTCGACAAATTGACTGACGCGAATTGGGTCGATTGAGTTCTCGATTTTGCCTTGACGTTTGAGCGAACTCGATACGATCGCCCCATCGGCAAATTGCATCAGGCTATTAATATTATTGCAATCTGCACCACTACCGACAAGAATAGGAACGTCGCCAGCAGCAGCTTTGGCAATTTGGAGATCTTCGAGGCTAGGCGGCTTGCCAGTTGCCAAGCCTGAGAGAATGATGGCATCGGCTAGTCCGCGATCGATCGTGTCGCCCACTGCTGTTGTCAGATCGCTACAACTGAGGGGCTGTGCGTGTTTGACGAGGACATCTGCCAGGATTTTGACATTTGTACCCAACTCGCGGCGATAGCGGAGTAGTTCGTAAGCGCAGCCTTCGATTAAGCCTTGATCCGTTGCCATTACTCCCGAGAGCACATTGACTCGAATAAATGCCGCTCCCGTACAACTGGCGATCGCCATGGCACTAAGGCTATCATTGCGCAAGACATTGATCCCGATCGGTGCTGATACTAGTTGCATCAACCGCGACACCACCGTTGTCATTGCGCTGACTACCGCCGGATCGACGCGACTTTTGGGAAACGGCGCATCAAAAAAGTTCTCGACGATAATGCCATCGACACCGCCAGAAACTAGTGCGACAGCCTCTTGCTCGGCTCGATCGATAATGGCATTGAGGCTGCCACCCCAGCGCGCGGAGGTCGGCAGGGGCAGCAGGTGTACTACGCCAATAATCGGCTGAGTGGTGTTAAAAATTTGCTTTAAATTCACGGTTTGCGTTTAAATTAGGCCGCTGGCGATTACCGCACCAACTCAAGCTTGGGTATGACCAAACTGCCAGACTCCATCTTCATCTATATATTATCCACAAATTGGGCATGAGTAGCCTAACTGTCTGGAGTTAGTAGTCACTAGGACTAGACGGCGAAAATTAGGCTACCATTTATCGAGAATAGTCTCGCCGCACTCCGCGCCCCGCTTCCCGCCTAATTAATAAGATTTACACTGTAGACTGCTAGTTGCTAACTATCGGGCATTATTTATCATTTTACATTTCGCAACATTGTGATAAGATATAGAGCGAGGATTTTAAGACAGTTATCAGGTTAAATTTGGGCGGAGTGAAACCAAATGCAAGTTTGAGCTAGTAACTGAAAAAACCACCACGTTACTGCTGGAGACAAATAACTCAAGACTACATGGGCAACAAGCCGACCATTGCAATATCTCATTTAGGTTGCGAAAAAAACCGTATTGATAGCGAACACATGCTGGGTTTGCTCGTAGGGGCGGGCTATGAAGTAGATGCTGACGAAACCGCAGCAGATTATGTCATCGTCAATACTTGTAGCTTCATCGATGCTGCTAGAGCAGAATCGATCCGTACTTTGGTAGAACTTGCCGAAGCCGATAAGAAAATTGTCATCACTGGCTGCATGGCGCAGCATTTCCAAGCTGAATTACTAGCCGAAATTCCCGAAGCGGTAGCTGTCGTCGGTAGTGGTGACTATCACAAAATTGTCGATGTCATCGAACGCAGTCAAAGCGGCGAACGAGTCGTAGAAGTCAGTCCCGAACCGACTTATATCGCCGACGAATTTACACCGCGCTATCGGACGACGACTGAGGGCGTCGCTTACTTGCGCGTTGCCGAAGGCTGCGATTATGCCTGCGCTTTTTGCATCATCCCGCACCTGCGGGGCAAACAGCGATCGAGAACGATCGAATCGATCGTGGCCGAAGCACAAAGATTGGCAGATGAAGGAGTTCAGGAACTGATCCTGATCTCCCAAATTACCACCAACTATGGGATCGATATTTATGGCGAACCGAAGCTAGCCGAATTGCTGCGCGCCCTGGGCAAAGTAGACATTCCCTGGATTCGGATGCACTACGCTTACCCGACGGGATTGACTCCCAAGGTAATTGCGGCTATGCAAGAAACAGCTAACGTGCTGCCATATCTAGATCTACCCCTACAGCATTCTCATCCCGAAATCCTCCGTGCCATGAATCGCCCGTGGCAAGGACAGGTAAACGATCGCATCATCGAGCAACTCAAAACCGCTCTCCCTGATGCCGTCATGCGGACGACTCTGATCGTGGGCTTCCCTGGGGAAACCGACGAGCACTACCAACACCTCCAAGCGTTCCTGCAAAGGCACGAATTCGATCATGTTGGGGTGTTTACCTTCTCCGCAGAGGATGGAACTCCAGCCGCCACCTTGCCCCATCAATTGCCACAAGCAATAATGGACGAGCGACGCGATGGAATTATGGCGATGCAACAACCGATCTCACTGCGCCGCAATCAAGGCGAAGTCGGTAAAACGGTGGATGTCCTAATCGAACAGGAGCATCCCGAGTCGGGGTTGTTAATCGGCAGATCTGCTAGATTTGCCCCAGAAGTGGACGGATTAGTGTATGTTAGTGGGAGTGCCCGCCTTGGGTCGATTGTTCCTGCCATCATCCATGAAGCCGACCATTACGATCTCCACGGCGAGATCGTCTACCAGTAAACAGTGAAATAACGATCGGTTATCCGGCAATGCTCGGCCTCAAGGCTTGGCGTTAAAATGATAAAAGAGCGATACGAACTAAATGACTGTTAAATCCAAAATTTGAAACAAATTCTGGATTGGAGCGAAGCCTCTAGAATTCAGTAGAAAGACCGATATTATTCGACAACAATTCATCTCAGAATCTGCGGATCGCAAGCGATGCGAACATTCTGTAACTATTTAGTATTTATTTTATCAGTGTAGAATTGCAGCTAAATTCTCACTAACCCTAGACTGAATGGTTCAAATATTGGGTACGATGTTTTCCCCGGTTGATGTACTGATTAATTCCTAAATATTAGCTCCTAAAATTTCGAGACAAAATCATACCGATCCACTCAACAATAAATTATGACCGTTTCTTTCTCTAGCCTTGGACTTTCCGATCGCATCGTCACACAACTGGAAGGTCTGGGGATTACTGAACCCACCAATATTCAAGAGCAAGCCATTCCCTATCTATTAGCGGGCAAAGATGTTGTCGGCCAATCTCAAACTGGGACGGGTAAAACTGCTGCATTTTCCCTCCCGATGATCGAACGGTTGGATTGGCAACGTCCGGTCGTTCAAGCCTTGATCCTGACGCCTACTCGCGAGTTAGCGATGCAGGTTTCGGCAGCGATGAAGACCTTCTTGGGCGGCAACGAGCGTCGCTCGCCGATCTTGACTGTCTACGGCGGCCAAGCCATCGACCTGCAAATTCGTCGCTTAGAAAGCGGTGTAGCTGCGGTTGTCGGCACTCCCGGACGCGTCATCGACTTGATCGATCGCGGTCATCTGCGCTTGGGACAAGTTGAATGGTTGGTACTCGATGAAGCCGATGAAATGCTCAGTATGGGCTTTATCGACGATATCGAACTGATCTTGAGCAAATTGCCCACCGAACGCCAAACAGCGTTCTTCTCGGCGACGATGGCACCACCCATCCGCTCCTTGGTCAACCGCTTCCTCAAATCGCCCGTGACTGTCACTGTCGATCAAGTTAAAGCGGCACCTTCTAAAATTCAGCAACAAGTTTACTTCATCCCTCGCGGCTGGACTAAAGCTCAAGCTCTCCAACCCATCCTCGAACTCGAACAGCCAGAATCGGCGATTATCTTCGTGCGGACTCGTAAAGCCGCCGCAGAACTCACCAACCAACTCCAATCTGCCGGACACAGCGCGGATGAGTACCATGGGGATCTCACCCAAACCCAACGCGAACGCCTCCTGACTCGCTTCCGTAGCGACAAAGTACGTTGGATCGTGGCCACTGATATTGCTGCACGCGGTCTAGATGTCGATCATCTCAGCCACGTCATCAACTACGATCTCCCCGATAGCGTCGAGAACTACATCCACCGCATCGGTCGGACAGGTCGTGCGGGTAAAGAAGGCGTAGCCATCTCCCTGATTCACTCCCTCGATCGTCGCAAACTCCAAGCGATCGAACGTCGCGTCAAACAGTCCCTCACGGTCTGTCAGATCCCGACTCGCGCTCAAGTCGAAGCAGCTCACGTTCAGAAGATTCAAGGTAAGGTTCAAGAAGCTCTCTCCGGCGAACGGGTAGCATCCTTCTTGCCAATTATCGCCAAAATGAGCGAAGAATATGACGTGCATACTGTCGCCGCAGCAGCACTCCAACTCGTATACGACCAAACTCGCCCAGCTTGGTTGGACATGGAAGAACCCCAAATGCAAGAGCGCGATCGCGATCGTTCTTCCAACAGCTACAAACCTCGTGGCGGTAGCGATCGTCGCGGCGGTGGCGGTGGCGGTGGCGGTAAACCAGTGCTGCGCAACAACGATGGCGGTGGCGGTCGTTACGATCGTCGCGACAGCAGCCCTCGCAACGAAAGCAGCCGTTACGAGCGCGATAACAATCGCGACAACCGCGATTTCCGAGGTGGCTTTCGCAGCGAAGAACGCGTGTAATCTGCGGATGCTAAAGGAGATCGCCACTGGGGATCTCCCACTCGCCGGGATTGCCAATGTTGGCTCGACACTAAAACTTATCTAAATCGTAGTTCGTCATTGGTAACTACATCCAAACATCGATCGAAGGTGGGCAATGCCCACCTTTTAATTTGACATTTGGCTTACAAAAGCGACAATTGGCATCAGATTTTACCAAATAGATTGAGGAATTGGCGATCGTCTAGACCCAGACATGATAATTTAAATAGGGGTGTCACAAAATTTGGGAAAAAACATTAAAATATAGTGTCTAGGACACAAACTTTGCACGGGCAGATTCATCCCCAGTACTGACAACTAGCAATTGTTTCACTTTTACGGCAATTCGATTCTCCATTGAGCGGCTCCGCCTAGAAGACGATCGACTGGCGATGAATGTAACGACAGATCGCACTTCTGCGGCAGCTCTAGCTCCACCTAAAATTGAGTATCCCCCAGGGAAACTCCTGCAAGCAAGCTAATTTGATTCCACTCTGGAGGAATTTTTTATATGTCTATTCGTTTATATGTGGGCAACTTACCAAAATCTGATGTAGAACGGGATGAACTCCAAACCGTTTTTGCAGATGCTGGCGATTTAGTCTCTGTTAAAGTAATCAAAGATCGTAAGACTGGTAAATGTCGAGGATTTGGTTTTGTCACCGTCGAGACTGACGAGCAAGCCGACCAAATTATCGAAAAGTACAACGGAGCCATGTTCCAAGAGCTACCGATCAAAATCGAAAAAGCTTTACCCAAAGCCAAAGGTCAAGACGATGAAGATGGCGAATCTAGCGATTCTACCGAGCCTAGAGAGCCTAGCACCGTTCCTAAACCAAATCTTAGCAATAAAGGTAATGCTGGTAGCACTAGCACTCCTCGTCGCAGTAATGGTAGCGGCGGCAGTAAAAAAGGTGGTCGCAAGGAAGGTGCTAAAAGCACGACTAACAACAATAATAATACCTACGCTAGCAGTACCAATACCGACAGTTTCCAGCCCGATCCTCGCTGGGCTGGTAAATTAGCCGAACTCAAGGATAAATTAGCTCAATCTGGCAATCTCTAAATTTGGCGGATGCCTAAATCGAGATGACAGACTGCAATTGCTTGCAGGTAAATATACTTATTGCTGGAATCGCAAGGTTCTGGCAATTTTTTTGTGGGAAGTGGATGGGTGGATGGGTGGATGGGTGGATGAGTGGATGAGTGGATGGGTGGACGGGTGGATGGGTGGATGGGTAATGGATAGCTCTAAAGCCTACCGCCTAAAGCCTAAAGCCTAAAACCTAAAACCTAAAGCCTAAAACCTAAAGCCTAAAGCCTAACCTGGAT
>NZ_PVWO01000414.1 GCF_003003845.1 Chamaesiphon polymorphus CCALA 037
CGCCGTCGGACTGATTTGCACGACTCGATATTCCTGAATATCTGCGGAAGCTGTCATAATGGCTCTGCGGATAAAATCTGGAAATATCGATATTAATCTCTCGCCAGTGAGATCGGGTAACCAAAAAATATCGTCGCATCGTCCTTCGATGCTGGTTAAAGCTGTGAATACCGAGCCACAGGGACACGGATCTTGTCGTTCGGTTAAAATATCATCCAAGCGATAGCGAATAATTGGTTGAGTTCGCCGATTAAAATCTGTAATAATCGGCATGAATTTTCCCAATTGGCGATCGATATATTCTTTTTGAATTACTAAGATATCTTCATTGAGATGTAGCGTACCATAGACACAAGTACTGCCTAAAAAACCTTCGGTACATTGATACAATTGATGGATAGTACGACCGAAACATTCGCTCAAATATGTCGCGTCTAAGGGGTCTAGCACCTCCGCCACGGCGATGATTTTCTCTGGGAGTATCTTTAGCTCGCCACTCGATCGAGCAGCGGCTAACAGCCTTAACATTGAAGGTGGGGCGACTAAAATTGTCGGATCGATTTTGTTGAGCCGCTCGAGGTGGTTTTCGACAGCAGCAAATAAATCGAAATACTCAAAGCGAATGCGTTGGCGTTGGACTGTTTCATAAAGATTGCTATTAGCTCTGAGAAAAAAAGCAATCCGTTCGGGTGTAAAAATCGAGTGCGGTAGTGCTTTTGCTAAGATCGTTCCCGCCCATAATTGCCGCTCTGCTGGGCTGACGAGAAATAAGCCCCGATTGCCACTCGTCCCCGAAGATAACCCGATCGTATACCCTTGAATGGTCGGAGTAAAGTTGCGCGTTGTTTCAGCTTCAATCGCGAGTTTAAAGGCTGAGTCTTTAGTAATTCCGACTGTATTTAAGTCATCAAAGTTGGCCATCATTGCCGATTTATACACGATCGGGAATGTTTGCCAATCACTCAGATCCAAGCCCTGGTATCGATCGCGATAAAATCGAGATTTGGGTAATATTTCGGCGAGAAAATTGATAACTTTAGTATTTTGCCAAGCTGAAAGTTGCTGGCGGCTCTTAAATTTTCGGACGTATTTTGTTACTAAATACTGCCGTAAGATTGCTAATTTATCGTTCACTGAGTATTAATTTAATCTAAACTATAATGATGATGTCATCGATCTCTTTAATCCCTCCCAAGTTTTCGCACAATGGGTGGGAACGATCTTTAGATCTGGATTGAGCTGATGCAATTGATGAATTTTGGCGAGTGTATCTACATACTCTCGATCGTTGGCAAAAATGAGACTGGCGATCGGATGTGGTTTGATAAAATCTTGATAAGCGCGACTGAGCCAACAAGCATCGGCAATTAGAAAATAACTGCGTTCGTCAGCATCAACCACAAATAAGCCTAGTTGTCCCGTAGCATGACCGGGGAGTTCGACAGCTAAGAGAGTACCATCGCCAAACAGATCGCAGCCAGTGTCAAATGGATGATACTGTGTGGGTAATAAAACAGTCTGGAGATCTTCTACCGAGATGCGGCGACGCTCGAAATCAGTAGGTAATAATCCTGGTAAAAAACCAGCCTTCAAAGCACTCCATCCCTGCCGATTTTTTACTGCTTGATAGGCAGAATTAAAACAGATAAATCGCGCATTTGGAAAATCTTGCAAACCGCCAACATGATCGGCATGAAAGTGAGAAATAATAATATAGTTTACCGAGTCTGGCGAAATACCTGCTTGTTGGAGCTGAGAAACAGCACTGTCTGCTGGCTGGAAATATACAGGCGTAGCTAGAGCGTATAACCGCAATGGCAAAGCACGAGTTTCTTGAAAAAATCGACTAGAATAGCCAGTATCGAATAAAATTACGCCGAGCGTTGGATGGACGATCGCGGCAAATAGAGAAGGAAAATTAGCCGATTGCCATTTGCCATCGCGGATGACTACCGCTTCTGGATGCGTGCAATATCCGGCTGAAAAAAATTTAATTTTAAGTGACATATCGATCGCTATTAACGTAAGTTGCTAGTTACTAGTTATCAGTATTTAGCGAATAGAGAGTAAGACGAATGCTGTCATTTTCTAACTACCCTCTACCCTCTCATAACTAGCAGCCTGGATTAGTATGAGTTTGATACCATCGAGCGAAAATATCTAATCCACTATCGATACTCACGCGAGGTTGATAGCCTAATTCGTGAGTAGCTGCCGTAATATCTAAGGTTTGACTATAAGCTAGTAATCCTACTGTATAACGAGTGAGAATGGGTTCTTTGCCCAACAATATTGTATTGGCAATAAGTTCCATTAGCGATGCAGTCCAATTCGCCGCGCGCAGTGAAATAGGTCTGAGTCGGCACGGTTCATCTAACTTTGTAAATAGTTTTGTCAATAAGTTAGCAACAGTAATTGGTTCTCCATTGGTAATATTAAAAATCTTGCCTAATGCAGTATCTGGCGCAGTTTGGCATAGCAATAAAGCATCGATGACATTATCTATATAGGTAATATCGATACAGGCTCGACCTCGATCGATAAAAGGAATCCCTACGCGCCGATTTGCTCTCATCAATCGGGGTAAAATTGCCGTATCGCCAGGGCCAAAAATACCGCGCGGTCTGATCGTAATTGTCGGTACGCCAGCTTGGTATGCTTTGCTAACTTCGAGTTCGGCTAATTGTTTGCTGCGCGTATAAGCATTAACGGGGATGGGTAAAGGTGTATCCTCTAAAATATTTAAGCGATCGCGGTAATCGCAATAAACAGCAGATGTAGACACATGAATTAATCGCTTAATCCGATGGATTTGACAGCCTTCAATGACATTTTTAGTACCTAAATAATTAATCTCATAAAAATCTCGCTCTTTGCCCCAGGGGGAAGATAAGGCACCACAATGAAAAACATAGTCTTGTCCTTGCAGATCGGCAATTATGCCTTCTCGATCTCTCAAATCTCTAGATACGAACCGGACATTTTCTGTGACTAGTCGATCGCCAATGGTAGAATTACGCCCTAAGGCCGTAACTTCATGTCCGAGTTGGCTGAGTTTAACTACCAATTGTTTGCCTAAAAATCCCGTCGCCCCAGTTATTAAACTTCTCATGAGAGTATTAAATTTCTACACCTTTTTCTTGCCAAATCGAGAGTTGAGTTATTGTATTTAATGTTAATATGCGATAAGTTGAATTTGAAATTAGCGATTGTCGATCGCTCAGATATTCTAGATGTTGATGAGTGCCAGTAGATTGCTCGATCGCTCGATTCTCGCGGATCGCTCTTGCGTATGCGCCTGTAGGAAACCAACGTCCGGGAAAGATAAATTTGCCAAGTTTAGCCCAATTATCCTGGCTCCCCGTCAACTGATAAAATCGATCGACAGCATCGAATCCCGCCGATGCTTTAAATACCCCGCCATACGCAATAATAATTAGGTTGACTTGTAATTCCTCCCGAAGTATTGGCGCAGCAGCTAAGGCAAGTCCCGCACCAATACTGCCACAAATCAGCCATAAATTACTATCTAGCGATGCGGCAGTTCCCAGTCGATTGCTAATACATCGAGCGATGGTATTGCCGTAGATTTTTTCTAAGATTGTTACTAATACCGTTTGCCAAAAGTTATATAGCGAGATTAACCACAATGGCAATTCTCTACCTCCTAAATATTGCCAAATCTGCCATCTGGAAAATTCGCGAGCAGTCGAGCTATCGTAGGGAAAAGGTGTAGCTATAATGAGATCTACATCGATGCGATCGCCTAATTCTTGCAAAAAATATTTTTGTTCTGGTGCTAAATCTTCGCTGGTATAATTACTAATGCCAGTCAAAAAAATTACCGCATTTTGCCATGGCATTTGGGACGTAGTAACCGATCTTGTAGATTTGCTCCACAAATACCACCACCACAATGTTTCTCCCAAAGTCCACAGCAAAATCATACTTGCTATGCCTATAATGCAACCCCAGATGACGATTTTCATTAACTGTTAACTCGTTTAAATCTCTGGTGCGCTCCGCTGTTTGATAATTTCAAAGCTGCCATCAGCATTAAGTTCGATCGTTTTCCCCCGCCACTCGATCCGCCGGGGCGAAAGTAAAGCTAAAATAATGTGCAGTGGCATAATCAGTTGGATCGCTAATAATAACAAGATATACCGATCGGGTGTGGCCTTGTTGAGATATTTAGTATTGAATTGTGTCAAAATATAAGCATTGACACCAAAATAGATAAGTGTGTAAATTGCAGCGGACATAGAAGGGAATAAGACCAGATAGCCGACAACTATCGTTGGGATGAATGTCGAAATCAGTGCCGTACTATAAAATATAGCGAGTTCGCGAATACTTATCGATTTGAGAATTGATTCTTGCGGAAAAATAAACCAACGATTTAAGAGACTAAAATAATGATTAGCATCTTTAATTTTGGTACTGATGCCATGACAAACGGGAGTTTGGGCTAGCAGATAGCCATGCGATCGAAAGTGTTTAGCAATCGCAAAATCATCGACAATGGATGTTTCTAGTCCTGAAAAGCCATCGACCCGATCGAGAACTTCGCGCTTCATCACAAAAAACATTCCGTTAATTGTAAAAGGTGCTGTCAAAAACGTATAAGGAACGTAGGTTAACAGGCTACTACTATTGACAACGCAAGATACTAACGCAGACCAAGTATTTGAAAAATTCAGATAATAAGGTAAGCCAAAGGCAACTCCAACTGCAGGTCGATCGAGAAATGGAATCGCGCGATCGAGTCCTCGATCGGGTAAAGTTGTATCGTCATCTAGCACCGCTATAATCTGACCTTGTGCCTGCTGCAATCCTTCAATTAATTTAAACATCTTGGGACTGATTCGCGCTGGGGCTTGTGGTAATGAAATCAGCTTGACGCTAACATCTGGGTATCGATCGATTAATTGCCGACAGCCGATTTGTGCCTCTGCGTCATCATCGTCGATCAGCCACAAAAATTCAGTAGGATAACTAGTTGTCATCTGTAAGTTCCCAGCCAGACAATCCCACAACGTAGGATCGCCACTCAGAATCGGTTGCAAGATACTGACTTGCGATTCAACAAGTGGATCTGTCGATCTGTCGATCTCATCTTCGCGCTGAAAAAAGTTTTCGATCGCCAGGTATTTACCAATTCTTTCAGCTAAAAATAATAACCCGATCGATAGAATTAAAAGGTTCATATATTTGCCCTGACAGATACAGTTTATTATTAGTACTAGGCGGCGCAAGTTAGGTTGCTATTTCACACTCTCAACTCCCTGCTCCCCGCTCCCCGCTCCCCGCTC
>NZ_PVWO01000415.1 GCF_003003845.1 Chamaesiphon polymorphus CCALA 037
GTCGTCATCCGTGGCAGCGTCCAGAACGAATTACTGCGATCGGTAGATTTGGAGCGGCAACCAATTACAATGAACTTTACGCCCAATTAGCAGCCGAAGGCATCTTTTTAATTCACTCGCCAGAACAGTATTTATTAGCTAGTGAATTAACTCATTGGTATCCATTACTGGCAGGATTGACACCCAAAAGTCTCTGGTTCTCAGAGCCACCGAGTTTTGAATCTGTCGCGCAAACATTAGGGCTACCACTATTTCTCAAAGGTAGTCGCCAAACCAGTCGCCACCGCGCTGCACTTTCAATTATCCATTCTGCGGCAGAATACGATCGCGCGATCGAGATTTATGCGGAAGATCCGATTTTACAGTGGCAAGATTTAGTATGTCGAGAATTTGCCAGGTTGCGCCCGGTACCATCGACAGCTACCGATAAGATTCCCGCATCATTTGAGTTTAGATCGTTTTGGTGGTATGGCAATTGTGTGGGTGCTGGGCAATATTGGTCTACAGATTATAATTGGAATTGTGAGAAAGAAAGAGCCGCATTAGTAGTAGCTCAAGCCGCAGCAGTGAGATTAAATTTACCATTCGTGGTTATAGACATCGCTCAAACAATAACTGGAGAATGGATCGCGATCGAGTGTAACGATGCACAAGAAAGTAGTTACGGTGGAGTTTCTCCATTTACATTATGGCGAAATATCATCGATCTAGAGTCGAACCGTTCTGTTTAATTTCTCGATCGGATTTACAGGTGTTGTCGCTAGCTCCTCCATACCAAAATAGTGTTCTACTAGTATCAGATTGTCATTTGTATTAAGCGGACGGAGTATTCAACCAATCCACCATTTCACTCAAATCTTGCCATTCAAAAATTTTCGATGTAAATTCATCGAGTTGTCGATCGCTTAATCTGGATAATCGATCGCTTAGTTCTGGTGTTAAGGTGTCGATGCCAAACTTAGCACGAACCATTTTATTTACTAATGCAACTTTGCCCTCAGTCTGTCTTTTTATTACCCATTCTTGATAGGCTTCTTCAACTTCTTTTACATAAGTCATAAAGCTTAGATCCTCCGCAGTTAATTCCGATTGAAATTGTTCCAGATAGACGCAGTACTTAATCGATACTTCTATGATATCATTTCTCAATTCTAGATTGGGATCTAGCTTGAGGATGTCGGCAAAAGCCAGCTTGGCACTTTCAGATTTGCCTAACAGCTTTAGCAGTAGCGTGTCTGAGTTATGGGCTAAAGCTTCGAGATTGACTATCCCCATCGATAAACCGGGAGCAGCTAGTCGATATACATGCGCTCCAAATTCTGGAGCGGGAATTGCATTCCATCTTTTCAATGAGTTTTCGCTACACTTGGCGGCGAAAATCCAAGTAAAAGGACGATCTAGATGTAAGGGATTAGGACTCAATACTGAATCTTTTGTAACTCTCGTCTTGCGCGAGCTATCTGCTTGACTTTTAGTTAACTCCCAATAGATGGCACTCCGTAAAACACATGAGTCTACGTCTTCTAAATCTAAATAATTACTATAATGCTCGATAATAATCGTCGGATGAACTGCGACTAGGCGACCCAGCAATCCTAATGAATCATCGATTGCCACTTGAGGATCGCGCTTGATGGCAATACACAAGATATCGATGGCTAGTGCTTCGGACAAGCGAACGGGTACACTCGTTTGACTCTCAAATAAATTTTTGAGAACGACAGGGACGAATTGTTTAATAAATTTGTCATGCGGCTCGTTAGATTGGCGTTCGCGTCCGGTCATGTAATTTGCTGTTTGTCTGTGTCGATCGATCTCGAATGAGCAGCCTTATCTTTAACAGACTGTCGCTAGTTATAATACTACATAAATGACTCGATATCATATAAGTGAAACATCAATATCGCATTGCTGTGTGGCAAAATATTAGCGAACTGGAGTCGATCCGAGCGCATGAAAGACCTCAATCTCATCTTTGAAGAATTCCAAGATTTTGGGAGCAGAGTTGCATTCGATCTCCATAATGGCAAACATTATGAAGGCTATATTTATAACATCGAAACAGAGTATTTAATATTTGGATCGGGAGGGCCATTAGCATCGGATAAAGATATCGAGATCCGGCTGGTAGATATCGATTTAACTACACTTGCCTACTTCGACGATCGATCTCAATGCTGGATGGATGCAGTGTGGAATAATGCGATCGGATGTTGGCAGTTCCAACCCTCAACCCAAGCGTAAGAATGGATCGTTTATCATAAAAGCTGAATGAGCCTCTGCGAAATTGTTTAGTGAAAGGATCGGGATTATTACATGGGTTATTTAGAGACAGCCGCTCAGTTTTATACTGAAGTTGCCCAAACGCCAGAAGTCGGCTTATGCTGCGTGCAAAGTACTCCGTTACAACTACCAGGATTGCACGTTCCCGAAATCATGCAGGAGATGAATTATGGCTGCGGGAGTACGGTACATCCGACGGAATTGGTAAATGAGCCGACGGTGTTGTATGTGGGCGTGGGTGGCGGCTTGGAGGCTCTCCAGTTTGCTTATTTCAGTCGGCGGGTGGCTGGGGTCATTGCGATCGATCCGGTGGCTGAAATGCGCTCTGCTGCGGCGCACAATCTCAAATTAGCGGCGGAGTCTAATGCTTGGTTCGAGCCGAGTTTTGTTGAAATTCGATCGGGTGATGCTTTTAATTTGCCAGTTCCAGATGCGTCTGTAGATGTTGTCGCCCAGAATTGTTTATTTAATATCTTTGAACCAGCGGATCTCGATCGCGCCTTAGCCGAAGCCTATCGCGTGCTAAAACCCGGTGGTAGACTGCAAATGAGCGATCCGATCGCCACACGGCAGATCCCCTTACACTTACAGCAAGACGAACGCTTGCGGGCGATGTGTCTATCTGGAGCGATGACTTATGAAGAATATACCCAGCGGATTATTGCTAATGGTTTCGGACAAATCGAAATTCGCGCGCGGCGTCCTTATCGATTATTGGATGCGCCTAGTTATCAACTCGATGAGCATTTACTGTTAGAAAGCCTCGATTCGGTTGCCTTTAAAGTGCCGATTCCTGATGATGGAGCCTGTATTTTTACAGGTAAAACGGCAATATATGCAGGCAAGGAATCTGTTTTCGACGATCGAGCTGGACATATTTTACCACGCGGCTTACCTGCGGCAGTTTGCGATAAAACAGCGGCGAAATTGTTGGCGTTGCTAGCCGATGAATGTATCGTCACTCCTTCAACTTGGCATTATCAAGGGGATGGGTGTTGTTAGAGCAGCGGATACATGACATTGTGTCGTGATTATACGCTCATTTTTGGGCACAATAAGATCGCCAAGCGCAAGCCATACATCACGATCTTATTTAATTGGATATGTTAGTGCTAAATGAAAGCCAGGTTCAATTTCAGGATGCGATCGATCCAGATAGCGATCGACCGATTCCCATTATTGGGATTCTTTACCAAGATCGACTCTTCAAACAACTTAAATCATTTCCCAAGGATAAGTTAGAATCGGCTCAACAATTAACGCGCCAATTATCGCTCGATCCCAAAGTTCTATGCTTGATGTTAGAAGAATCCGATAAATACACGGTCTGGTGTCAAGATGCTAAACTCAAGTCATATGATGCCAGCCAAGTCGAGCCGATCGATAACGCGATCGATAAAATCGATCTCAAAGAATTAGTTCGTCAAATGCGGGACATTGGCGGCGTCAAAATTAAAGACCGTCGCTATCGGCTGACTGTCTATCCCCGCTGTATGTTAGGTAGCGAGATGACGACATGGCTGGTGCGAAAATTCTTTCTCGCGGAGGCTGATGCTGTCAAGTTAGGACAACGCCTCATCGATGAAAAGCTGATGCACCATGTAACCGACGCTCATCCTTTTGAAGATGGTTTCTTTTTCTATCGCTTTTATTGGGATGAATAAGTTACCAAATCCGATCCATTTATAATGAGAGTGATGATAAAACTTCCGATCGATTTGCGCCAGATTTTATTATTAACTTGTTTGGTATTTGTCGGCTGTTTATTATCGACACTACCCGCTGCGGCGCAGACTTCGGCGATCGATTCTGGATTCAATCCCCAACTGTGGCTAAAAAATGCACTCGAATGGGTGGCTAGCTTGGGGTCGATCGGTGCTTTAGCGTTTATCGGTATTTATATTATTGCAACAGTAGCATTTTTGCCTGCGTTTATTTTAACGTTAGGTGCGGGTGTATTATTTGGTGTGTGGTTGGGGAGTGTTTATGTGTTTATTGGGGCGACATTGGGTTCGATTGCGGCATTTTTAGTCGGTCGTTATTTAGCGCGCAATTGGGTAGCCAAAAAAATTGCTGGCAATAACAAATTTCAGGCAATCGATCGCGCTGTCAGTAAAGAAGGCTTGAAAATCGTCCTTCTCACCCGGTTGTCGCCGATTTTTCCGTTCAACTTGCTTAACTATGCCTTTGGAGTGACGGGAGTTTCGATGCGGGATTATATAATTGGGGCGATCGGGATGATTCCGG
Source organism: Chamaesiphon polymorphus CCALA 037 (assembly GCF_003003845.1). GTDB lineage: Bacteria > Cyanobacteriota > Cyanobacteriia > Cyanobacteriales > Chamaesiphonaceae > Chamaesiphon > Chamaesiphon polymorphus. Next base: position 4,531 of record NZ_PVWO01000415.1, read on the forward strand.
GCACCATAATGTTTGTCTATCTTGGTTCTCTGGCAGGCAATCTAGCATTAATCGGGACAGAAACTCAGCCGACTAATCCCACGCTCCAATGGACGATTCGGATCGTCGGACTGCTGGCAACGATCGCCGTAACAGTCTATGTGACCAAAATTGCCAAGCAAGCCTTAAATAACCTGACGGTTGAAAGTTGAAAGTCGATCGTCAAATCCCTCAGAACATAACCAGATTTTCTCCCTAATTGCACCAACCCATAGCCTCGATCTGCAACACTCCTAACTCCCAACTCCTAACTCCTAACTCCCAACTCCCAACTCCCAACTCCCAACTCCCCATGACTACATTTTCTCCCAAGCACCTCGCCCCCATGGACGCCTACAACCAAAAGCTGTTAGCGGACGTGCATCCCCCCGATTGGGTCGATCCGCAGCCTGCGGAAATTTATGACTTGGTGGTAGTGGGTGCGGGAACGGCGGGTTTGGTAGTGGCGGCGGGAGCGGCAGGACTGGGATTGGGTCTAAAAATTGCCCGGATCGAGCGCAATTTAATGGGCGGAGACTGCCTGAATGTGGGCTGTGTGCCCTCCAAAACCATCATTCGATCGGCCAGAACGATCGGCGAGATTTGGAAGGCTAGAGAGCTGGGAATTAAAGTAGATAACTTCGAGGTCGATTTTGGGGCGGTCATGGAGCGGCTGCGGCGGATTCGATCGGAAATCAGTCATGCGGATTCGGCGGCTAGATTTGCCAATCTGGGCATCGATGTCTTTTTAGGCGATGGTAGTT
>NZ_PVWO01000416.1 GCF_003003845.1 Chamaesiphon polymorphus CCALA 037
CCCAGATCTGGAGTCAACGATTTTCCGCCGTTGACTTTTCAGTAGCTATTTATACAAAAAGATCGTGTTGTTGATGAGATAAATCTCATCAAATCTTCATAGAGGATTAATAAGAGTTTGCGATTATGTAAATAAGGTAAACATCCGAACTCATTCAACCGATTTACCTCTATCCAGAGCAGATTATGAAACTATTAGTTTATTCCCACGATGCCTATGGGTTGGGTAATATCTGTCGAATGTTGGCTATCTGTCATCACCTCCTCGATACGATTCCCAACTTATCAATCCTAGTATTATCGGGTTCGCCGATGCTGCATAGCTTTCGGTTGCCAGCCGGACTCGACTACCTCAAACTTCCCTGTCTGCACCGAGACGAGAATGGCGATTTGTCGGCAAAATATCTCAAACTCGATATGAAGCAGACTGTAAAGCTGCGGTGCAATCTGATTCGGATTGCGGCTCTAAATTTTCGACCCGATGTAGTACTAGTCGATAAAAAGCCGTTCGGACTGCAAGACGAACTCAAAAAAACGATCGAAACGCTCCGCGTCGTTAGCCCAGCAACTAAGTGGGTGTTGCTACTAAGAGATATTTTGGATGCTCCCGAAAAGACAGTTGCTGAGTGGCAATCACTCGATAGTTATCGAGCCATCGAGCAGTTTTATCATCAAGTTTTGGTAGTGGGTACGCCAGAAGTATTTAATACCTGCGCCGAATACCAATTTTCGCCACAGATGCTCTCGAAATCGATCTATTGCGGTTACATCCGCCGCCAACAGGCGCGCAAGCACAGCGAACTGTTGCGACGGGAATTGAATTTAGCTCCAGGCGATCGGTGCGTACTCGTTACCGCAGGTGGTGGCGAGGATGGGTATCCCCTGATTCACGCTTACCTGGAGGGTTTATCAACGCTACCAGCCGATTATCAACTCAAAAGTTTGGTAGTGTGCGGGCCAGAAATGTCCACAAAGGAGCGAGCGACGCTATTCCAGATGGCCGCACAGCATCCGCAAGTCATCATCAGTGAGTTTACCGACGATTTGATGAGTTACATCGAAGTCGCCGATACGGTGGTGGCGATGGGTGGCTACAACACTTTTTGTGAAATCTTATCCGCTCAAAAACCATCGATTATCGTGCCGCGAGTGAAGCCGACTGAAGAACAAGTCATTCGCGCTCGCAAAATGGCGGAACTGGGATTACTCGAAATGATTCACCCTACCGAACTAACTCCAGCAGTTTTAATCGATAAACTAGTTCATCAATTAAACAATCCGAGTTATTACACCAGCAATATCAAAAAAGTAGATTTGGATGCGCTGCCTCGGATTACTCAGAGTATTGCTACAGCGATTCCACCGCAATTGGTAAAGGGAGAATTGCAAAGATTCCCAGAGCATTGGATGAAATGTCTTTCAGCTTAATCTCGATCGAATCTAGTATTTTATCAGTTATCGCAAGTTCATGAAAAAGATTCTATTTTATTGTCAAAACTTATTAGGGATGGGGCATCTAGTCCGCACGACTGAATTGATGAGAGAACTCGTCAAAACGTTTGAAGTTTGCCTGATTGAGGGCGGACAAAAAGTTGCTGGATTTGAAATGCTCCCAGAAGTTGAAGTCATTCAATTACCGACGATTCAAGTTGAGGTATTTGATTCGCTGCAAGTTGGCAAGCAGCTTCAAGTCATAGGTAGCACTATGAGCTTGGAAGAAGTCAAGGAGTTTCGGCAACAGAAACTGATCGAAGTATTCGATCGATTTCAACCCGATGTGCTGATTACCGAAGGCTACCCCTTTAGTAAAAATAAGGCATTAGCCTTTGAAATGGTGCCCTTGTTAGAACATGTCAGAAAATCCGATCGAGCGACCCAGGTAATTTGCAGTTTGCGCGATATTATTATGGTCAAAGAATTTGCCGATCGGGCTGCTGAAGAAAAGAGGCGTTGTGAATTTGTCAACCAGTATTATGACGCTATTCTACTTCATTCCGATCCGACAATTCATCGATTAGAAGACAATATTTCTAATGCTGGTAGTTTAACTTGCCCCGTTCATTATACTGGCTATGTGGTGCAGTCCGAACCCGAGCGAGTCGAATTCGATCTCACAGATCTAGCACTGCTTAACGATCCAACTCCTAAGATTGTTGTCAGTGTTGGCGGCGGCAAACTCGGACACGATTTGTTAGAGAGTATCATTCACGCTGCACCACTAATCCAGCAAGAAACTAATCATAGAATTGTAATTTTTGCTGGGCCATTAATGGATGAATCCAAATATCAAGAGCTAGTAAAATTAGCACAAGGCAAGACAAATATCAACCTGCGTCGATTTACACCCAGTTTGATCGCCTATCTCGATCGAGCAGATCTATCGATTAGCTTGGGTGGTTACAACACTACTATGAATGTCTTGAAAACTAGTGTTAAGTCGATAATTTATCCATCTGACAAAGACCGAGAACAGGCAATTAGAGCAGAAAAACTAGAACAGTTGGGTTTACTAAAAATTCTAGATAAATCTGAATTAGAGCCAGAGCTGTTAGCAAAAACAATCGTCGATTATTTAACTGAAGAATCAACACTAGATTTAGAAAATCCTCTTCAGCTCAATGGTGCAAAACAAGCATCGGCAATTCTCCAGAACTTGCTCGAACCTAATTTAATAGCTGCATAGTCCGAGGAGATAATTCATGAAAAAAATCTTATTTTACTGCCAATATCATTTAGGGATGGGTCATCTCGTCCGCAGTGTCCAAATATTACGGAGTCTGGCTACAGAATTTGAGATTTGTTTTGTCAAAGGTGGTACCGAAGTTGAAGGTTTGAATTTACCCGCCAATATTCAGGTAGTGACATTACCAACTTTACTATCCGAACATCGTCAGCTTAAAGTTGCCGATCCATCTCAAGATCTAGAGACAGTCAAGCAACAACGAGTAATCACCTTATTAAACATCTTTGATGAATTTCAGCCAGACTGCCTGATGATTGAAGGCTATCCATTCAAAAAATATCAGTTTGAATTTGAATCGATTCCGTTATTAGAAAGAGTCAAGGCTGCTAAGAAAGATATTAAAGTTGTCTGTAGCTTGCGCGATGTCGTAATGGCGCAACCGTATCTCGATCGAGATGAAGTAATTGCCACAACTTGCGACAGGCTGAATCGATATTTCGATCTGTTATTAATTCACTCAGATCCGCAATTTCATCGGTTAGAAGAAAGCTTCCCCGCCGTCGCTGATATTAAATGTCCGATTCAGTATACCGGATTTGTCGCTCAACCGCTGACGGAAGTATCTACCACAACGCCAGAAGATGCGATCGATCTAGCCCGAACCAATCCGACGATTTTAATTAGCGTCGGTGGCGGACAACTAGGACACGATTTACTCGATGCAGCGGTGGAGGTTAGTCCGATTTTAACCGCACGATTGCCCGATCATCATGTGCAAGTATTTACCGGGCCATTTATCTCGATCGATCGATTTCAATCATTATCGATCGCGGCATCGGGACAAAATAATCTCACACTGAGAAAGTTTACATCTCAATTTCTGACGTATATGCAAAAATCGAAACTTTCAATTAGTTTGGGTGGATACAATACTACGATGAACATTCTGCGGACTGGTGTTAATTCGATGATTTTACCATCGAATAAAGATTGGGAGCAGATGGTTAGGGCTGAAAAATTAGCAAAAATGGGCATCTTAGAACTTCTAGAGCCAGCCGATCTTCAGCCCCAACAATTCGCCGACAAAATCGTGCGATCGATTGAAACGTGGCAGAGTCCCACTCTGTCCAAACCATTCGATCTCGATGGTGCCCAGAAAACGAAGATTGCGATCGAGAATTTGCTCGCATCGCAGACAACGCCGCCGATTGAAATCGGGGCTGGTGTTGCAAAGTCCGCCTACGCGGACTAATAGATTCAGAGGAGACTTTAACCTCTAGATAATTTTTACCTCAAACTATTATTAATTGGAGCTTGACCATGACTACGACTTTACCGTTAGAAACCGCCAACATTGCCAACTCGAACGAACAACCAATGGTAACGATTGTCGTCGTGCCTCGCGAACGCTTTAGTTATTCTCAACAATCCTTAGAAAGTGTTTACGCTGAGACAGATTATCCCTTTGAATTGGTATATGTAGACGGTGGATCTTCCCCCGAACTCAAAGCTTATTTAGAAACACAATCGCGCGAAAAACAATTCAAACTGATTCGCACCGAACATTTCCTCTCACCCAATCGCGCCCGCAATATCGGCATCCAAGCCGCACGCGGTAAATACATCGTCTTTGTCGATAATGATGTCCTCGTCCAAAAAGGCTGGCTGCAAAAATTGGTAGAGTGCGCCGAAGAAACTGACGCAACCGTAGTTGGCACCCTCACCTGTATCGATAGCCCCGTCCATGAAGTCGTCCACAATGGCGGCGGTACGACCTACATCGAAGTTCGCACCGAAGGCAACAAAACGGGTCGCTATGCCGTTCAAAAAAGCTATTTGGAAGGAAAACGCGTCTCGAAGATTGCCAACGAACTAACCCGCTTTAAGTGCGAGTTTGTGGAGTTTCACACCGCCTTAGTCCGCAAATCCTTCTTTGACGAACACGGCTTGCTCGATGAAGGCTTACTCAGTACGCGGGAGCATATCGATCTGTGCTTATGTGCGGCGAAAGTTGGCGGTACTGTCTATTGCGAACGATCGAGCATCGTCACTTATATGACTGGTGCAGAATTCGATTGGTACGACTACACTTACTTCAGCTTGCGCTGGAGCGATGCTTGGGATTTGGCGAGTTTCGACCATTTCCGCACCAAATGGGGTGTCGAAGAAGATTGGTACTTCCACCGTCGTTACAATCGCCTCGGTCGTCGCCGCTATCGCGCCCTGATGCGCCCGATTATCAGCCGCTTCCCACTCAAGGATAAGCGTAGTGATTTCGCTGATTGGCTGCAAGTAGTCGAGCGTCCGATTAATAACTTTATCAGCGATCGATATGCCCGTTTACATGATTATGCTAGCCACAGTCTGGGCTTGCGTCGATCGCAACGCTTGAAAGATGGGATGAAATTTGAGAAGCCATCGAAGGCAGAGGCGGAGTCAGAATTAGAGTCGGTTTAAGTTACTGCGTAGATCTACCCACCCCGCCCTACGGGCACCCCTCTGAGGAGGGGATTTTCACCCCAAACCTACGGTTTGGTTGAACGAATGTGAAACCCAACCATCCCACAAATTGATTCCCGTTGCGCAGCTAATGCGAAGCGCGATCCGATCCCCACAGATCGACCC